>JADFNT010000193.1 GCA_022563215.1 Pseudomonadota bacterium | reverse complement strand
GCCGGGGATGACCCTATCCTGGAGCCGGTCACCGCTGCGTCCGGCCCAGTGATTGACCGCTGAAATCGGCTGGCGTTCACAGCCTCGAACTATCGACCTGCAATTCCGGCGCTAGTCGAGGGCCTGTCCCCCGTCAGACGCCATTGGGACGTCTTGCGCCGAAACGGTTGTTTCGACGTGTTAGCCGTCGGTCCACCGCACGCTAGCACGGTTCTTCGGCCGCCGGACTGTGCCGCGGGTCGGAACGATCGCCGGCATTCACATTCACACCGGCTGCCTGGTCCGACACCAGGCTGGACATGACGTTCAGTCGCGTCGCACGGGTAAGAATACGCTGGGTCTCCAGCTCCTCGTCCAGCTCATCCCCGGCCCCCCACACCGCCGCCGCCGCGGGCGCATTGAACCCGGCCGGGAACGCCGCCAGCATCCGCCAGCGCGCCGCCAAATCCGCGTTTTCCCGTTGCAGTTGCTTGGCGCTGAGGCCGAGGGCCGCGCCGACGTCCAGCCCGGCGGGATCGTATTTGAGCAACTTGAGCCGCTTGCGCTCGTCGCCGAGGTCGGAAACGTATTCCGCGACTGCCACGTCCGGCCGCCCTTTCAAATACGCCCCGGCGGCGCGCAGCGCCAGCGGCAACCGAAAACAGGCCTCGGCCAGCGCCTCCGTTTCGCCGTCCGGCAACGTTCGCTCCGGCGCCATGACGGCGGCGAGCAGGGCCTTGGCTTCCTCGGGGGGCAGGGCGTCGAGGTCGATGCTGCCGGCGCCGGGAAGGGCGATCCTGGCCCGCGACGTCACCAGCGCCGCCGACGGGGGCGGCGGCATGAGGTCCTTCACCTGCGCCGCGTCCAGGGCGTTGTCCAGGATGACCAGCGCCCGCGCGCCGCCGAGGACGCTCCGGTAGATGCCCGCCAACTGGGCGGCGTCCTCCGGCGGGCTGAACCCCGGATCGAAGGCCTGCACCACCCGCGCCATGGCCGCTTCCGGCGCCAGCGGCGTTTCCGAAAGTCCCTGCATGTCGACGACGATCTGGGCGTCGGGGTAGGTTCCCTTCAGGCGATGCGCCACGTGAACCGCCAGCGCCGTCTTGCCGACCCCGCCCATGCCGCCGAGGGCCGACACCACCGCCGCCGCGCCGCCATCGGCCTTCGTAAACGTTTCCAGCAAGGTCTTGATGTGGTCTTCCCGGCCCTGGAAATCCGGAAGGTCCGGCGGCAGTTGGTGACGGGCGTCGATTGTCGGCGCCGTAGCCTGCTCAACCGCGAGTCCTGCAGAACCCATTGCATGAGTATGAGTTCCACCGATTATGACCGTGGTATCGCCCTGCCCCGATGGCGCGATGGTGATTTCGCCGATTGATGCTATCGAAACATTCTCGGCCCGGCAGATCGCGATATCGGCAGCTATAATTTTTGCCCAGCCTGAATCCGCGTTCAGTAGCGCCACTATCTGGTCGCGAAACGCCTTTTGGATTTCCGTATCGTCGGGAGATTCTGCAAGGGCATTTGCCGCTTGCGAGCCGGACTCCGAGCCGTTTAGCCGGTCACGGACCTTCCCGGCCAAGGAAACTAACGCTTCGGCCCCTTTTTTTCCGATTTTCTTGCCGAACTCGTCCTTGATCGTGTCGAAAGCCTTTTCCCCAACCTGCATAAGATGAGGAGCGAGAGGGCCGAGGTAACGGATAACCTCGTCCGCCAACTGGGAAATCTGAACTGCGTCCATCCCCCCACCATACGCCAACCCCACAACCGCCGGGAGTCGGAATCGCGCCGTACGCACGGAAAAGGCAGTGAAGGACCGGCCTGCCCGGACGCCTACGTCCCGACCCGGAAGGTCGTCACCAGGCCGCGCAGGGCTTCCATGACGCTGTAGGCGACCAGTTTGCCGGTCGCCGGGTTTTCCTCGGTCGGCACGACGGCGATGGTCATTTCGAAGTTGGCGGCATCCGATTCGACCTTGATGGCGTGGGTATTGCGGTCCACCCCCGGATCGGCCCAAATCTCGAACTCGGTGTTCTCCGGGCCGAGGCCGGCCAACCCCAGCGCCACGGCGACGTTGACGTTGGCCGGGAACTTGGCCGCCGCCTCGGCGACGGTGCCCCGGTAGAGCAATTCCGGCGCCGTCAGCTCATCCAGGTCGATCCCCAGCTCGGCGACGAATTTCACTTTTTTCAATGCCTTCGGCGGCTTGCGGGTGACCATGGTCACCGATTGCAAATCCCCCATGGCCGCCGCGCGCACCGCGTCGAGGCCGATCATGGCGCCCGTGGGGATGATGATGCGGGCCCCGGTTTCACGGGCCAGGTCGACCAGGTCCATGCGTTCCAGCAGCGAGGTGACGCTCAGCAGCATGAGGATGCGCCCGGCCCGGACCGCCGGTTCGGCGACCTCGGCGAAGCGTTCGGGCGGCGCGGTCTCGACGATAACGTCGGCAACATCCGCCAGCTCGGCCAGTCCGACCACCGGCACGGCGGTGTTGAATTCCGATACCCTGTCCCCGGCCCGTTCCTTGTCGGCGGCGGAAACGGCGGCCAGGACCAATCCCTCGGCGGCGCCATTGCCTCCTCCGGCGCCCTCTCCGTCGAGCCATTTGGCCACCGGCCATCCGACCGTGCCCATGCCGCCGATGCCGACCCGAAGGGGCTGTTTATCCGATCCGCTCATATTCTTTTCCATCGCCGCCCGGGGGCCGGTTGTCCAAGCCCGGCGGCGGTTATCAGTTGGCGGTTTGGCGCTTTTTCTGTTTTTCCGACAACAGCGACGAACACTGGGCCTCGATGCGTTCCATTTCGGCCAAGGTCTCGGCGATGTCCTTTTGCTGGCCGATGAGGATTTCCTTGTGTTCGTGGATCTTATCCAGGAAATGCCTGAGTTGCGTCACTTCCGACGGGTCGACGTCGTAAAGATCGATCAATTGACGGATTTCGTCGAGCGAAAAGCCGAGGCGCTTGCCGCGCATGATCAGCCGCAGCCGCACCCGGTCCCGGGACGCGTAGACGCGCCGCTGCCCCTTGCGGAGCGGCGCCAGCAGCCCCTTGTCCTCGTAAAACCGGATGGTCCGGGTGGTGACGTCGAATTCCCGCGCCAGTTCGGCGATGCCATATGTATCGGACATGGCCGAACGTTACCTGACGTTGACGTAAACGTAAAGAGGGCGGGCTGTCCGCCCGGGGAGCCCAGGGGGATTACAGAAGGATCAGCGCCGCCAGTCCCAGGAACACGAAAAACCCGACGATGTCGGTGACCGTGGTCAAGAAGACGCTCGAGGCGACCGCTGGATCGACGCCGATGCGGTCGAGCATCAACGGGATGGTCGACCCGGCCAGCCCGGCAACCAGCATATTGACGCTCATCGCCAGGCCGATGACCACCCCCAACGCCAGGCTGCCGAACCAGATCCAGGTGACGACGCCGATCAGGCCGGCGAACAGGACCCCGTTCAGGGCGCCGACCAGAAATTCCTTGCCGATGACCCGCCCGGCGTTGGCCGCCGTCAGCTCCTTCATCGCCAGGGCGCGCACCGCCACGGTCAGGGTCTGGGTCCCGGCGTTGCCGCCCATCGAGGCGACGATCGGCATCAGCACCGCCAGCGCCACGTAGCTGCTGATCGTCTCGTCGAAGATGGCGATCACCAGCGAGGCCATGATCGCGGTCACCAGGTTGGCCGCCAGCCAGGGGAAGCGCCGCCGGGTGATGGCCCACACTTTATGCGAAATCTCCTCGTCGCCGACCCCGCCGAGGCGCATGATGTCCTCCTCGGCCTCGTCCTCGAGCACCTCCATGGCGTCGTCGATGGTGATGATGCCGACCAGGCGGCCGCTGTCATCGACCACCGGGGCCGAGACCAGGTGATACTGGTTGAAGGCATAGGCCACGTCCGCTTCCGGCTCCTCGACGTGGAGGGTGCGGAATTGGTCCGCCATCAGGCTTTCCAGCGTCACCGGGCGCCGCGCGCCGAGCAGCACGCCGAGGGCAACCGTGCCGACCGGCCTTGCCGCCGGATCGACGATGATGATGTCGTGGAAATCCTCCGGCAGATCGTCCGCGGCGCGCAGGTGATCGATCATCTGGCCCACGGTCCAGAACGGCGGCGCCTTGACCACCTCGCTCTGCATCAGGCGTCCGGCGCTGTCTTCGGGATAGGCCAGCGACTTGGTGACCGCGGCGCGGCCGGCGGGCCCCAGCGTTGC
>JADFNT010000009.1 GCA_022563215.1 Pseudomonadota bacterium | reverse complement strand
GTTTGGGCGCGAAGGCCGGGGCGGCGATGCCGAACGGCACCGTCAGGATGATGACGGCGGCGCTCAACAGACTTTCGAACTGGGCCGCCAAGACCAGCAGCACGACAAGAACGGCAATGGCGAAGAGCATAACGACTTCGTATGAGGTGTCTTGCAGGGTCGCCGCCTCGTTGATGAAATGAAGGCCGATCCCCGGCGGCAGAATGTCATCGGCCAGCGCCTCGATATCGTTAATGGCCGTCTGCATGGCGTAACCATCGGGTAGGGGCACCTCGATCTCGATGGCGCGTTTCTGGTCGGCGCGGTCCAATTCCGCCGCGACGCCGACTTCTTCCATGGTCACGAAGGCCGACAGCGGCACAAGCTGGCCCTTGGCGGTGGAAACGAACAGATTGACCAAGTCGCTTGGATCGTTGATGGCGCCGGCGGCCGATTCCAGCAGCACCGGTATGGACCTGTCATTGACGTTGAGTTCCGTCACCTCGAAACCATCGACCATGGCGCGCAACGTGGTTGCGATGCTTTCGACCGAAACGCCCAGGTCCTCGGCCCGGCGGCGGTCGACCTTCACCGACAACTGGGGCTGGGTCTGTTGGTATTCGATTACCGGGTCTTCGAATTGCGGCAATCGTTTGTGCATGGCGGCCAGAAAGTCATCGGCCGCCGCCGCGATATCGACGTAGTTGGACCCGGTCAGGGTGAACTCCAGGTTGCCCCCGGCGCGGTGCAAATTGAGGCTGTTGGGGGTGCGGATGCGCGCCGTCGCCCCGGGTATGGCTTTCAACGGGGCCCGCAACGTCGCCGCGATTTCCCTCTGAGAGCGGCTGCGCTCGGACCACGGCGCCAGCGGCGCGACGATAAAGACACGGTTGAGGTCCCACCGCCCGACGATGGACAAAATGTTGTCGATCTCACCGCTTTGGCGCAACGGTTCCAGCAAGGCTTCGGCCTTGGCCGATTGGCGGTCCATATAGTCCAGGCCGACGCCGTCGGGGCCCTGCATGCGGATGGAGATGACGCCGCGGTCCTCCTTCGGCAGAAGTTCCTGGTTGATGGTTGGGAAAACCCCGACGGCGGCGAGCGCGATGAGGATGGCGCCCCCCAGGATCAGGAAACGCGCCGTCAGCGTGAATTCCAGCATCCGGCGGTAGTTGTCGGTGACGAGCCTCCCCAATGCACCCAGAGGCGTGGAGGGTCCGGCCTTTGGCCCGTCGGGAAGGATGGGCATGCGCGACGCCAGCATCGGGCAAAGCGAGAGCGCGACAAAGGACGAAATCACCACCGCGAAGGCAAGAACGAAACCGAATTCCGTGAACAGCCTGCCGACCGTGCTGGGCAGGAAGGCGATGGGCAGGAACACCGATACCAGTGTCGCCGTTGTCGCCAGCACCGCGAAAAAGACCTGCCGGGTGCCGATCACCGCCGCGGCCAATTGTTTTTGGCCCGCCGATCGCTGGCGTTGAATGTTTTCGACGACGACGATGGCGTCATCGACGATCATCCCGGTGGCCAGAACCAGCGCCAGAAGCGTCAATATGTTTATCGAAAACCCAAGCAGCCAAATGAAGGCGACCGTGCCGATCAGTGCGATCGGAATGGCGATGGCGGGAATAAGCGTCAGGCGAAGGTTGCCCATAAAAGCGTAGATGACCGCAATCACGATAATGACGGTAATGGACAGGCTTTTGATGACCTCTTTGATGGAGCCATGAATAAAGCGCGCGTCGTCTGAAATCTTTATCAACTCGACATTCTTGAGGCGCCGGTTCAATTGCCCGACCGCCTTGTCGACGGCGTTTGAAATAGCGATGGTGTTGGACTGCGCCCGGCGGATGATGCCCAGGCCGACCACCTTGCGGCCGTTCAACAGGGTGTAACTTTCGGCTTCGGCGGGTCCGTAGAACGCCTTCGCTACATCGCCCAGCCGGACGTCTTCGCGCAATTGCATCCTTTCCACATCGGCCGGTTCCCAGACCGATGCATCGGCCCGGACCAGCAACAATTGGTCCTCGGACTTGAAGCTGCCCGCCGGCACATCAAGGCTCATGCTTTTCAGAACCTTGACGACGTCGTCGATGGACAGGCCGTAACTGGCCAGGCGCATAGGTTCGACGACGATGCGCAGCACCTGTTTCTGGTTTCCGAACAATTCGACCGAGGCGACGCCGGGGATGGAAGCAAGCTCGGCCGAGATATCATCTTCGGCCAACCGGGTCAGGGCCTCTTGCGAAAGACGGTCGCTGACCAGGGCCAGGCGAATGATCGGAGACGCGCCGTGGTCGGCCTTGACGATGATGATGTCATCCAGGCCTTCGGGCAGGTCGCGCTCGATTGACGCGACGGCCTCGCGAATATCGTTTGCGGCGACGTCCAAATCGACATTGGGCAGGAATCGGGCGCGAATCCGGGCATTGTTTTCTTCGCTGGCGGCGTTGATGGTCTTGATGCCGGATACCCTGGCGACGGCGCCTTCGATCACCGAGGTGACTTCCGCGTCCATGGTTTCCGGTGACGCGCCATCGAAAAACGCACGAACCGTGATCGTCGGACTGTCGACGTCGGGCAGTTCGCGCACCTCGACGCCGAGAAGCGCGGCCAGGCCGGCGATGACGATCAACAGATTCAAAACCACGACCAGCGTCGGCCGCCGGACGGAAAGGGACGGAAGGTCGCTGAACCTGACCATTACGATTTTCCGTACGGCTGGGGTTCAACCGATTGGCCGGCGCGCAGGCCCTGTACCCCTTCGACGACAATCAGATCGCCGATTTTGAGCGGGCCATCGACAAGGATCAAGCCCCGGTCGCGGGGAATAATTTTGACGAAAACTTTTTCGATCCTGTTTTCGGTGACCCGCCACACGTAAGCGCCGTCGCGGCTCCACAAAACGGCAACTTCGCGCACGATCGGATAGGGCCGGCCCTTGAACGCCAGTTCCACCTGAAACGAGGTTCCCGGCCGGATGGAGTCGCCGGAATCCGCGATCCGCGCCTTTAGCCTGAGTGACCGCGTCACCGGATCGATCCGGCTGTCCGAGGCGAATATGGTGCCCTGCATTTCCCGGTCTTGCATGGTCCAGGGCCGCACCGTGACGCGATCGCCATTGGCGATCCGGCCGGCATATTCCTCGGGCAGGTTGAATTCGACCAGAATGACGGAGCGATCGTCCAACGTCGCAATCAGCGTATCCTCGGTTACCCGGTCTCCCTTTTCGATATCGGTCAAGCCGATGATGCCGTCGAACGGCGCGTATATGGTGCGGTCGCTCAGCGCCGCCTTGGCCTGGTCGAGACGCAGGCCGGCGCTTTCAAGATCGGTTTGGGCGGTTTCCAATCGCGAAACCGAGGCGGCGCCCGAAGGCGTGAGTTTTTCGAGGCGCTTCAACCGCCGCCTCGCTTCCTTGACGGCGACCTGGGCCAAGCGCACGGCCAGGCGCTGGTGTTTGTCGTCCAGCCGGACCAGCACCGCGCCCTGGGCGACACGTTGTTCCGACCGGAAGGTGACCTCGACCACCTCGCCGGCCACGGAAGGATAGATGGAGGCCGATTTGAACGCCTCGCCGGTGCCGATGGCGCGCACGACCACTTTGTCCGTGGCAAACTTTATAGGCTCGGTCAGAACCAGGATTCCCGAGGACTGATTGCGCGGGGCGCCGCCGTGCGGCCGGGATGGGGCGGCGCCGTTGGTGCCGGGCAGCAATACCCAACCCGCCGCCAGAATGACGGCCAGAACGGCGGTGACGGCAATCTGCGAACGCAATTTCATGGCCATGACCAAGTGTAATGTCCGAGGCGGTATTTTTTTCTCCGGACCAGCCCTTCAGGCGCATAATACCTTAAATTCTCTAATCCAATATTTCCCGGATGCACCGGCGCGGCAAGCTAACATCTTTTTATAGCGTAATTTTATGAGTCCTTAGCTTCGCCTCAGGAGCCCGCGAACACCCCGACCACCCCGTCGTAGCCGAGCTTCAGCCCGGTGACCAACAACAGCGCGTAACAGACCCCGTAAAAGACTTTGTCGGAGACGCGGCTTTGCAGCCACACGCCGAGCCAGATGCCGGCCGGCGCCAGCGGCAGCAGGATGAGCGACGTCGTCAGGTTGCCGGCATGGAGCTGCCCCAACAGCGCATAGGGGACCAGCTTCATCCAGTTGACGACCATGAAGAACACCGCCACGGTGCCGACGAACAGGCGTTTTTCCAGCCCCTTGGGCAGCAGGTAGACGTTCAGCGGCGGGCCGCCGGCGTGGGCCATGAAGCTGGTGAACCCGGAAACCGCGGCCCAAAACCCGCCCCAAATCCGGTTCGGTCCAGTCGCTGCCCCCCCGGATTTTCCTCGCGGCCTGATCTGAAACCAGTAATCGAGGGTGAAGCCGACGGCGATGACGCCCAGCACCAGCCGGATCACGGCGGCGTCCAGGAGCCCGAAGCTCGCCCACCCCGCACCGACGCCGATCACCGCCGCCGGCAGCAGGATCCGCAAATGCCCGCGGTCGAAGGAGTCGCGGTAGACCCACAGCGCCAGCAGGTCCATGACCATCAGGATCGGCAGCATCACGGCGGCCGCCTGTTGCGGCGGCACCGTCAGCGACATCAAGGGTACCGCCAGCACCACCACGCCGCCGCCGAACCCGCCCTTGGAGATTCCGGCGATCATCATCGCCGGCACGGCAAGGGCGTAAAACCAGGGATCGGTAATCACGGGGATATTCCTTTGGAGCGCTATCCGGGGAGACCGGAGGGGACGGTTGCCCTGGCCGGCGGGGGAAGTGTATCAAGAAACATGACCGTCCCGGAAAAATTATTGGACTCGATCCGCGACGCCGTCGGGCCCAAGGGCTGGACCACGGACGACAGCGATCTGGAGCCCCACCTCACCGAACGGCGCGGCCTGTGGCGAGGAAAATGCGCCATGGCCGTCCGCCCGGCAACCACGGCGGAGGTGGGAGAAGTGGTCGCGCTGTGCCACCGGGCCGGCGTCGCCGTGCAGCCCCAGGGCGGCAACACCGGGCTGGTCGGCGGCGGCGTTCCCGACGGCGGCATCGTGCTGTCGTTGGCGCGGCTCAACACCATCCGCGAGGTCGATGCCGCCAACTTCACCCTGACCGCCGAGGCCGGTTGCATCCTGGCCGACATCCAGGCCTCGGCGCTCGGCGTCGACCGGCTGTTTCCCCTCAGCCTCGGCGCCGAGGGCAGTTGCCAGATCGGCGGCAACCTGTCGACCAATGCCGGGGGCGTACAGGTCCTGCGTTACGGCACCGCCCGCGACCTGGTGCTGGGCCTCGAGGTGGTGCTGCCCGACGGCCAAGTCCTGGACGGGCTGAGGGCGCTGAGGAAGGACAACACCGGCTATGACCTGAAGCATCTTTTCATCGGCGCCGAGGGAACGCTGGGCGTGATTACCGCCGCCGTGCTGAAGCTTTTTCCCCGTCCGAATCACACCGAAACGGCGCTGGCCGCGGCCGCCAGCGCCGGGGCGGCGCTGGCGCTTTTCCAACGCGCCGCCGAGCTGGCCGCCGACGCCCTGACGGCGTTCGAATTCCTCGACCGCCAAAGCCTGGAATTGGCCGTCGCCCATGTCGAGGGCGTCCGCGATCCGTTTGCCGAGGCGCACGGGTGCTATGCGCTGATCGAGCTGTCCGGGTTCGGGGACGGCAACGGCGGCCTCAAGCAGACGATGGAGGAAATCCTCTCGGGCGCCATGGAGCAGGGGATGATCGCCGACGCCGTGATCGCCGCCAGCAGCGCCCAGGCGGCGGAGTTGTGGCGCCTCCGCGACGCCGTGCCCGAAGCCCAGCCGGCCGCCGGGGCGAGCATCAAGCACGACGTTTCGGTGCCGGTGTCGCGGGTGCCGGAATTCCTGACCAAGGCCCGCGCCCTGGTCGAGGCCGACATGCCGGGCGTCCGGCCGGTCGCCTTCGGGCATCTGGGCGACGGCAACATCCATTTCAACCTCAGCCAGCCCGAGGACATGGACGCCGAGGCTTTTTTGGCCGAATGGCGGCGCGTCAACCGCATGGTCCACGACCTGGTCGCCGAACTGGGCGGCAGTTTCTCCGCCGAGCACGGCATCGGCACGTTGAAGCGCGAAGACCTCAAACGCTACAAGACCGGCCCCGAGCTGGAACTGATGAAGGCGCTGAAAGCGGCCCTCGACCCCAAGGGCATCATGAACCCGGGCAAGGTGCTGTAGGGGGCTGTGGCAGCCGTTTTTACTTCTTTGCCATCGGCGGCAAAGTGTCTATATCAAGGCACGAACCTTTCCGGCCCCCAACCGCCAAGGTCATGAAATCATCAATGGACCCGAGCCCATGCTTGCCGTCATCTCCCCCGCCAAGAAACTGAATTTCGAAACCGAGGCCCCGCCGGGTGAACACAGCCAGCCCGAATTCCTCGACCAATCCGAAGTGCTGGTGGAAATGGCGCGTGGGCTCAGCCGCGGGGAACTGGCCCGGACGATGAAGCTGTCGGAAAAGCTGGCGGACCTCAACTATCGGCGCTTCCGGGCGTTTTCGACCCCGTTCACAACCGCCAACGCCAAGCAGGCGGCGCTGGTGTTCAACGGCGACACTTACGTCGGGCTCGATGCCGGAAGGATGGACAAGGACGACATGGCGTTCGCCCAGGACCATTTGCGCATCCTGTCGGGCCTGTACGGGCTGCTCCGGCCGCTCGACCTGATTCAGCCTTACCGGCTGGAGATGGGGGCCAGGTTCCACCCGCCCCACGGGGACGACCTGTACGGGTTTTGGGACGGACGGCTGACGGCGGCGGTCAACGAGGTGATCGCCAAGCAGCCGGACCCCAGCGTCATCAACCTGGCGTCGAAGGAATATTTCAAGGCCGTCCAGGTGAGTGACCTCAAGGGGCCGGTCATCACGCCGGTGTTCAAGGAGATCAAATCGGGCGTCGCCAAGGTTTTGGGCATGTTCGCCAAACGCGCGCGGGGCGCCATGGCCCGCTATATCATCAAGAACCGGCTGGAATCGCCGCATCAGCTCAAATCCTTCGCCGAGGACGGCTATGCCTACCGGCCCGAGTTGTCGGACGAAAAATCCTGGGTCTATACCCGCGAACAGCCGCCGCGCGGCGCATAACCGCGTCGACGTTCCACTTGCGCGCGCGCCACGTTTTCACTATGACATCTCCGCCGGGCCCGTGGCAGACGCCCGGCGGCGCCAAGGCGGCACCCCGATGACGCCGTCCAAGTTCTGCCCTTTGATTCACCGGCCCCGGACGGGCCGTGGAAAGGAGGGATGAACATGGGCGGCGAAAATATTCCCGGGCAGCAAGACGTTTCCTTTGCCGACGCGGCGCGGTTCTGGATCAAGCTCGGCTTCATCAGCTTCGGCGGCCCGGCCGGCCAGATCGCCATCATGCAGACCGAATGCGTCGATAAGCGGCGCTGGATCGACCAGGGCGCGTTCCTGCGCGGGCTCAATTACTGCATGCTGTTGCCGGGGCCGGAGGCGCAGCAGTTGGCGGCCTACATCGGCTGGCGCCTGCACGGCGTCAAGGGCGCCGTCGTCGCCGGCACCGCGTTCGTCGTCCCCGGGGTTTTTCTGATCGTGTTCCTGGCCTGGATGGCCGCCGCCCATGGCGATAGCACGCTGATCAAGGCCGGGTTCCTCGGCGTCAAGCCGGTGGTGGTGGCCATCGTCCTGCAGGCGCTGTGGCGGATCGGACGGCGGACGTGCAACACCCTGGCCGGCGTCATCATGGCCGCCGCCGCCTTCGTCGCCCTTTACTTCCTAGGCGTGCCGTTCCCGGCCGTTGTCCTCGGCGCCGGCGTTATCGGCATGGCCGCCGCCCGGATGCCGCGGGTCCGGTTTTCCGCCGGCGGCGACGGCGATGACGCGGCGCCCGAAGCGGCCGCCGGGACGCGGAGCGCCGGCGGTGAGTTAAGGCGGCTGGCCATCATCGTTGCCGTGTTCGCGGTCCTGTGGGCGCTTCCGGTCTTCGCCGTCATCCAAATACTGGGCGCCCAGCCCTTCGCCGACGTGGCGCGGCTGTTCACCACCGCCGCCTTCGTCACCTTCGGCGGCGCCTACGCGGTGCTGCCCTATATCGCCGAGGCCGGGGTCAACACTTACGGCTGGCTGACGCCGGGTGAAATGATCAACGGCCTGGCGCTGGCCGAAACGACACCGGGACCGCTGATCCTGGTGACCACGTATGTCGGTTATTTCGGTGGCTGGAACGGTGGCGCGGCGGGATTGTCGCCGGCGGCGGCGGGGCTTATAGCGGCGCTTTTGACCACCTATGTCACCTTCCTGCCGTCGTTCATGTTCATCATCGCCGGGGCGCCCTACATCGAACGCCTGCAGGCCCTGGCTTGGGCGAAAAGCGCGCTCGAGGCGATCACCGCCGCCGTGGTCGGCGTCATTCTTAACCTCACCGTGTTCCTGGCCAAGGCCGTGCTTATTCCCGGCGGCGGCGCCGTCGACTGGACGGCCGTCGCCGCCGGCGCCGTGGCGTTCGCGTTGCTGGCGTCCGGGCGGATATCGGTGCCGTGGCTGGTCGTCATCGGCGCCGCCTTCGGGCTGGCCCGGGTTATGGTGTTTTAAGCGAAAAAGGAGTTCCCGTCATGCCGACATCAATTACGCCTGAGGAACTGGCTGACCTGAGCGACGTCACCATCCTCGACGTCCGCAAGAAGCCGGCCTATGACGAGGATGCCGTGGTCATCGCCGGGGCGACCTGGCGCGACCCGGCGACGATCGACGAATGGGCCCCCGGATTGGCTGGCGACCTGGACGTGGACAAGGATGGGGACCGGCCGGTCGTCTGCTATTGCGTCCACGGCCATGAAGTCAGCCAGGGCGCGGCGGCGGCACTACGCGATCTCGGCATCGACGCCCGCTATCTGGAAGGCGGCCTCGATGACTGGAAGGCGACCGGCGGCGGGCTGGCGCCGAAGCCGTAACGTCACCTTTTCGCCCGCTCTGGCACGCCCTGGACACCGCCGGACGGTTGGTGTTCATTGGCCTCCTATCAGGCGGGAACAACTGGCGATGACCGAATACCGGGCGCCCCTGGACGACATGCGGTTCGTTTTGAACGAGCTGGCGGGCCTTGACGCCGTCGCCCAATTACCGGGTTTCGAGGAGGTATCCCCCGACCTGGTGGACGCGATCCTGGAACAAGCCGGCAAGCTGGGCGCGGAAGTCCTGGCGCCGCTCAACCGGTCCGGCGACATCGAGGGCTGCCGACTGGAAAACGGCGTCGTCCGCACGCCGAAGGGATTTCCCGAGGCTTACGCCCAATTCATCGAAGGCGGCTGGAACGGCGTCCCCTTCGATCCCGATTACGGCGGTCAGGGCCTGCCGTGGCTGGTGACGACGGCGATTTATGAAATCTGGCACGCCGCCAACATGGCCTTCGCGCTGTGCCCAACGCTGACCCAGGCGGCGGTGGAACTTTTGTCGGTGCACGGTTCCGACGACCTCAAGGCCGTTTTCATGGAAAAACTGGTGTCCGGTGTCTGGGCCGGGACCATGAACCTGACCGAGCCCCAGGCCGGGTCCGATTTGTCCCAAATCCGGACCCAGGCGGTCAGGGAAGGCGAGCGTTACCTGATTACCGGTCAGAAGATATTCATCACCCACGGCGAACACGACTTCACCGAAAACATCGTCCACATGGTGCTCGCCCGCACGCCCGGCGGCGCGGACGGCATCAAGGGGTTGTCGTTGTTCGTGGTGCCGAAGTTCCTGGTCAAGGACGACGGCGCCTTGGGCCCCCGCAACGACCTCAGGTGCTTGTCGCTTGAACACAAGATGGGCATCAACGCCAGCCCCACCTGCGTGATGTCCTTCGGCGAAGGAGGGATCGACGGCGGCGGCGCCGAAGCGTACCTGGTCGGCGAGGAAAACCGGGGGATTGAGTACATGTTCACGATGATGAACAACGCCCGGCTGGCGATCGGGCTGGAAGGCGTCGGCATCGCCGAGCGCGCCTATCAGCACGCCCGGGACTATGCCGCCGAACGCAAACAGGGCCAGGCCCCCGGGGATGATGGGGGAGATCAATCCGTTGCCATCGACCGCCACCCGGACGTCCGGCGCATGTTGCTGTCCATGCGCGCCCAGACCGAGGCCACCCGCGCCTTGGCCTATTACGTCGCCGCCGCCCTGGACACCGCCAAGCGCCATCAGGACGAGGGCATACGCAAGGAAAGCCAGGCGTTGGTGGATCTTCTGGTCCCGGTGGTCAAGGCGTGGAGCACCGACACCGGCATCGAGGTCGCCAATACCGGCATCCAGGTCCTCGGCGGGGCCGGCTATATCGAGGAATCGGGGGCACCGCAATTCCTCCGCGACGTCCGCGTCGCCGCCATTTACGAAGGCACCAACGGCATCCAGGCCATGGACCTGATCGGCCGCAAGGTGGCCCGCGAGGACGGCGTTACCGCCAAGGCCCTGATCGCCGACATGCGGGCGCTGGACGGGCCTCTCGTGGACGCCCAGGGGGAAGACCAGGGGAAAGATACGGGAGATGACTTGAATGCCATCCGGGAATCCCTGACCGAAGGCATCGACGCCCTGGCCGAGGCGACGGACTGGGTTGTCGCCACCCACCCCGAAAACCCCGAAGCCGTGGCCGCCGGGGCGGTTCCCTACCTCAGGCTCCTAGGCGTGGTCGCCGGCGGCTGGCTGATGGCCAAGGCGGCGCTGGCGGCGGGCCGTCTCTCGGCCGCCGGGGGGAATGACGGGGTGAATAAGGAATTCCTTGCCAAAAAGACCGTTTCGGCCCGGTTTTACGCCGATCACGTCCTCGTTCAGGCGCCGGCGCTCAGCCGCACCGTCACCCGGGGCTGGAGCGCCGTCGGACGATTCGGCTAACCGGGATTGGACCGTGCGGGCGTTGGGACCTTGCCCGTCCGATCCTCGCCCGATCCTCGCCCGATCCTCGCCCGATCCTCGCCCGATTCAGGCGGAATCTTTGATATTACTTGATTTTTCAGGACTTTTCCCACAGGTTGAGCGGGAAATAACAAGCAAAACTCCGGCGATGAATGGTTTTTCAAAATACGTTCTGCGGCAGTTGTTCGTGGGAATGATTCTGGTGACCGTGGGTCTGACCTGCATTATTTGGCTGTCGCAGTCGCTTCGATTCATAGAAATGATCGTCAACCGCGGGCTTTCGGCGGGGATGTTCGTTTACTTGACCGTGCTTCTTTTGCCCAATTTCCTGGTCCTCGTCCTGCCGATCGCGTTGTTTACGGTGGTCGTGTTCACCTATTCCAAGTTAATCAACGACCGGGAATTGGTGGTCATGCGGGCCGCCGGCCTGAGCCAGTTTTCGCTTGCCTTGCCGGCGTTGATCCTGGCCTCCGCGGTGACCCTTTTCGGCTATGCCCTCAATCTTTATTTGGTTCCCCAGTCCTATACGATGTTCCGCGACCTGCAATGGGACATTCGCTACAACTACAGCCATATCCTGCTCCGGGAAGGCGCCTTCAACTCGGTGACGGACGGGATCACCGTTTACGTGCGCCA
Source organism: Pseudomonadota bacterium (assembly GCA_022563215.1). GTDB lineage: Bacteria > Pseudomonadota > Alphaproteobacteria > Rhodospirillales > Casp-alpha2 > Casp-alpha2. The sequence goes on along the minus strand of JADFNT010000009.1, from coordinate 4,128 downwards.
ACGGACCAACGAAGGCCAATTGCTGGGCATTCTGGTTCACGATCAGCGCGATAAGGACCATCCCTTCACACTGATGGCGGCCAAGGGGGCGATGGTGCAAACCGACGAAGGCGCGCGCGTCGTCATGTTCGACGGCAATCGTCAAGAGGTCGACAAGGATACAAACAAATTTTCGATCCTCTATTTCGACCGCTATGTCTTCGATCTGTCCACCACCCGGAAAAAAATCACCGAACGCTATCGCGAGCCCAGGGAACGGTCCCTCAAGGAACTGTTTAACATCGAACAAGTGAGCAAAAAGGAGCTGAACCCCAAGAACTACGGAAAATTCATCGTCGAGGGTCACAAGCGCCTGGTATCGCCCTTGGCGGCCCTCGGTTTCACTCTTGTCGGACTGGCTTGCCTGATTTACGGAAACTTCAGCCGCCGCACCCAGACCCGCCAAGTGGCTACCGCCATCGCCATCATGGTGGCGTTGCAGGGAAGCGCCTTGGGGCTGGACAGCCTGGTGGCCAAGAACCTGGACTTGATACCGTTGATGTACGTCCATGGGGTGCTGCCGATCGTCCTCGGGTTTCTGTTCATGATGCAGCCGCAAATCCGCCGCCAGCCGGCGCCCCGTCCGAACTCCGCGTAAGTGTAAGTTAGGAGGAACCAGACCCCGTGCGCCTTTCGCCGACCCTATCGTTCTACATCGGCCGCCAGTTTCTCCTGAGCTTCGTGACTTTGTTCGCGTTGTTCCTTTTGCTGATCGTGCTAATTGATGTTGTCGAACTGTTGCGCAGGACCGCGTCGCGGCCCGATATCACCTTCTCCATGGTGGTCGAAATGGCCTTTCTGAAGCTGCCCCACATGGGCCAGCAGGCCTTTCCCTTTGCCGTCCTTTTCGGAGGCATGGCCGCGTTCTGGCGATTGACCCGGACCCATGAGTTGGTGATCACCCGGGCCGCCGGGGTGTCGGTCTGGCAGTTCCTTTTCCCGGTGCTCGCCCTCGCCTTTATGCTGGGAGTGTTGCAGGTGACGGTCCTCAATCCCCTTGCTTCGACGACGCTTTCCCGCTTCGAACGTTTGGAAGCCGTTCGCCTGAAAGGAAAAAACAGTTTCCTTTCCTTGTCCCAGGGCGGCCTGTGGCTACGCCAGGCCAACGCCGATGGACAGTCGGTCATTCACTCGGATTTTGTCATCCAGACGGGCAAGGACGTGGAACTCAGAAACGTAATCGTTTTCAACTACAAAGGCGCCGACCAGTTCCGCAGCCGCATCGACGCCGATAATGCGCGCCTGGAGGACGGTTTTTGGCACATGACCAATGCCTGGGTGTACCAACCTGAAAGGGTGCCGCGGTTGGAAAAGGATTATTGGCTGGCCACCGATCTGACCCTGGCGAAAATTCAGGACAGCTTCGCACCCCCGGAAACGATGTCGTTCTGGGACCTTCCGGGGTTCATCAATACGCTTAAAAAGGCTGGGTTTTCGGCGGTCAGGCATCGGCTTTACTGGCACACGCTGTTGGCGGCTCCGTTTTTGATGTGTGCGATGGTGTTGATCGCCGCGACCTTCACCTTGCGTCATTCCCGGCGCGGCGGCACGACCTTCGTGATCACCGGCGGCGTGTTGACCGGATTTATTCTATATTTCTTCTCGGACATCGTTTTTGCCCTGGGCCTGTCGGATAGCATACCGGTGATCCTCGCCGCATGGACTCCGTCCGGAGTGGCGATGTTGCTTGGGCTCGCGACGTTGCTTCACCTTGAAGACGGTTAGCCTGCCATGAGACGTGACCTGGGACACTTCATTGCATTATCGGCGCTGCTGATGGTCGGCATCGCCGCGCCGGCTGTCGAGGGAGCCCCCTCCCCCGAACCCGGCAAGCCGCTGGGCACGCTTTGGTACCCAGGCCCCTACGAGCCGCCGCCCGGAAAAGCCTCCGAAACAGCGCCGGCGCCGGCCTTCCCCGCGCCCGCCTCCCCACTCCGGGCAAAGATTCCGGAGCCGCCGCCCATCGGCACCCCCCAACCGGCCAAGCCCTTGGGCACCCTTTGGTATCCCGGGGCTTACGACCCCAAGGCCCCGGCGGCGACCTTGCCGGCGCGGGTCATCGCACCGGCGCCGCCACCGGCGCCCGGACGGGAACCCAGCAAGCCCCTTGGCACCCTTTGGTACCCAGGGCCGTACGAGCCGAAGGCGCCACCCGGGGGGGGGCCGATTCCGGTTCAGGAGCAGGCCCCGAAGACGGTCAAACAACAAGAAATCAAGGGGGCCGGGACGGCAACCCCGGCGCCGGGCCCCGAAGTCGGTTCCCCTGGCGGCTCCGTTCCTCTGGTCCATCTGAGCGCCGACGAGATGAGCTTCGACCAGGAACGAAACCTCATCACGGCGAAGGGCAACGTCGAGGTCATCCATGGCAGCCGGAAACTCGTCGCCGACATCATCACCTATGACCAAGGCACCGATGTGGTTCACGCCTCGGGCAACGTCGAATTGACCGAACCCGGGGGCGAGAGGATATTCGGCGACCGGATGGAGATTTCGGGCAATCTCAAGGATGCCATCGTCGAAAGCATCGGCATCATCCTGACCGACCGCTCGCGCATCGCCGCGGCCGGAGGCCGCCTGTCGGACGCAACCATTACGGAGATGCGTCAAGGCGTCTATTCGCCGTGTAATCTGTGCCAGGACGAGCCGGAGAAACCCCCCTTGTGGCAACTCAAGGCGGTGAAAATCATCCACGACAAGAATTCAAAAACCATCGAATACCGGGACGTCTGGCTGGAGGTTATGGGCGTGCCCGTCGCCTATACGCCTTACTTCTCGCATCCGGACCCGACCGTAAAACGCAAAAGCGGGTTCCTGGCGCCCTCCTTCGGCGGCTCGTCGGACCTGGGACTTATCGCCCAGGTTCCTTATTTCTTCAACATTGCCCCCAATCGGGACGCAACTGTCACCGCTCTGGCTACCGGCAAGGAGGGTTCAGGGGGCATCGGCGAATACCGTCACCGTTTTTCCTCCGGTTCCCTGGACGCAACGGCAAGCTTGGTCTTAGGCGATTCGGAGGACAATTTCCGCGGCCATATTGATGCCGAGGGCCGGTTCGACATCAACGACACTTGGCGTTTGGGGTTCGATTTGAACCGCGCCACGGATGACACTTATTTACGGCGTTACGGTTTCTCTTCCGGTAATTCTCTGGACAGCAGGCTCTTTGCCGAAGGCTTCCGCAAGCGCAACTATCTGGCCGTGAATGTCTACTCTTTCCAGGGGCTGCGGGAGGAAGACGACGCCGATCTCGAGCCATTGATTCTGCCCATGATCGACTTCAACCACGTGGGCGAACCCGATCGCTTCGGCGGCCAGACGGTGCTTGACGTCAATTTTTTGTCGTTGACCCGGGACGCAGGCGCCGATACCCGGCGATTGTCGATCAGGCCCGGATGGCAAATGCCGTTTCTTGGCCCCTTGGGTGACGCTTACAAGCTGTCCTTTTCCGTCCTTGGCGATTTTTATCAGGTTGAAGACCTTGCCCGTACGAACAAGTCGAACTTTTCCGGATTCAGCAAACGGCTCGTCCCTCAGGTGTCGCTGGATTGGCGTTTGCCCTTCGTCAAGGAAGGCCGCAACGTCAGCCAGGTCATCGAGCCGATCATCGTCGCCATTTACAGCCCCAACGGCGGCAACCCGGATGAAATCCCCAACGAGGACAGCCAGGAACTGGAATTCGATGACACCAACCTGTTCAGTCCCAACAAATTTTCCGGCCTCGACCGGATCGAGGCCGGACGTAGGATCGTCGGCCACAACGACATCGGGATTTTGTCCCAACGCCAGGGCGAGAAAGGCGAGCGCGCATTCGTGCGGCGACAACATGAACGGCGGCGTCTTCAGCCGGGAGAAATCGGGCGCCTTGGGCAAGCGCTCCAGAACAAGACGTAATTCCTCCTCGGCGCTGGCAAAGGGAATTTGTCTGGCCTGTTTCCTGGCTTGACTTTTTGGAATTGGAGAAAAAAACAAGAGGGGTATTAAACCGTCACCTTAGCACGGCAAGGAATGAAGCGCTAAGAAATTTGATCCTGAACGACTATAAAATATTCATCGAAGATGCCAATTTCCTCCACACGGTCCTTGTTCTGA
>JADFNT010000008.1 GCA_022563215.1 Pseudomonadota bacterium | reverse complement strand
GGTCCATCAACCGCTTCACGTTCATGGCCACTTCGCGCCGAAGGTCGCCTTCGACCTGAAATTCCTGGTCGATGGTTTCGCGGATCCGCACCAATTCGTCGTCGGTGAGGTCGTTGACCCGTCGTTCCGCGGGAATGCCGATATCCTGGCAGATCTTGTTGGCTGAGTTCCGGCCGATGCCGTGAATATACGTGAGGCCGATTACGACCCTCTTCGCGGTCGGAATATTAACGCCAGCGATACGCGCCAAAGCCCATTCTCCTTAAACCTTGGAAATAAATAACTTTTTTCGTCCATTGGGTGCCGGAAGAGGCGCGATTATAGGGCTTGATAGCCCCAAGTCAACACGCTCAGCCGCACTATTCCGCCCTTTTTCATTATCCCAGAAGGGCATTCATTTGCTCCGTCACTGCATCGATTTTGGCCATGCCGTCAACTTTCTCCATTAGCCCTTTTTCCTTGTAATAGGAAAAGATAGGGGAAGTTTGATCATGATAGGCCTGAAGCCGGGCGGTAACCGCTTCCGCGTTATCGTCGGCGCGGCGGGTAAATTCGGTGCCCCCGCATTGGTTGCAAATACCGTCTTTTTCAGGTTTTTGAAACTCATCATGGTATCCGGCGCCGCACACAGCGCATGAAAACCGGCCGGCAATCCGTTTGATCATGGCATCGTCGTCGACCTTGATTTCGATGACATGGTCGATATCCAATCCCTTTTCAGTCAGCATCGAGTCGAGGGACTCCGCCTGAGGCTTGGTGCGCGGGAAACCGTCCAAAATGAAACCGTCTTTACAGTCTTCCTGGTCGATGCGCGACGAAATCATGGCGATAATCATGTCATCGGGCACCAATTGGCCGGTTTCCATGATTTCCTTGGCCCGAAGGCCGAGTTCGCTGCCTGAATCCACTTCGGCGCGCAGCATATCCCCGGTGGATAGCTGGACGATGCCGTGGGTTTCCTGCAGGCGCTTTGCCTGGGTTCCCTTGCCGGCGCCCGGAGGTCCAAAAAGGATGAGATTCATTACCGCCGGCCTTTCAGCCTCGATTTCTTGATCAAACCCTCGTACTGGTGCGCCAGAAGATGGGACTGCACTTGGGCCACCGTATCCATGGTCACCGTAACGACGATCAGAAGGCTGGTGCCGCCGAAATAGAACGGTACCGAATATTTTGAAATCAACAGTTCCGGCAGCAGGCAGATGGCCGCCAAATAGCTGGCGCCGGTAACGGTCAGGCGGGTCAAAACCCAATCCAGGTATTCCGCCGTGTTTTTGCCCGGCCGGATACCGGGAATGAAGCCGCCGTAGCGTTTCAGGTTATCCGCTGTATCCGTGGGATTGAAAACCACCGCCGTATAAAAGAAAGCGAAAAACACGACCATGGAAATATAAATAAATAGATACAACGGCTGCCCGCGTCCCAGATAGGCGGCTATGTTGGTCAACCATTCCGGGCCCGATCCGGCCGAAAATCCGATTACCGTCATCGGCATCAGCAGCAGGGAACTGGCGAAAATCGGCGGAATCACACCGGCGGTGTTGATTTTCAACGGCAGATGCGAGCTTTCGCCGCCGGTCATCTTGTTGCCGCGTTGGCGTTTCGGATATTGGACGATGATCCGGCGCTGGGCGCGTTCGACAAAGACGATGAAATAAATGACGCCGACCGACATCATCAGCAAAAAGATGATGAAGGCGGTCGACAGCGCCCCCGTCCGTCCCAATTCCAGCGTCCCGGCAAGGGCGCTTGGCAGGTTGGCGACGATGCCAGAGAAGATTATCAGCGAGATACCGTTGCCGACCCCGCGCGCCGTGATCTGTTCGCCCAGCCACATCAGGAAAATGGTTCCGCCGATAAGAGTCACCACCACCTGAAAACGGAAAAACGCTCCCGGATCCGTCACCGCCGGGCCGGCGGAAGAGCTCATGCCTTCGAGGCCGGCGGATATGCCGTAGGCCTGAAACGCCGCAATGACCACGGTGCCGTAGCGGGTATATTGGTTGATCTTCTTACGGCCGCTTTCGCCTTCCTTTTTCAACGCCTCGAGCTGCGGCGATACCGCCGTCATCAACTGCATGATAATGGAGGACGAAATGTAGGGCATGATATTGAGGGCGAAGATCGTCATCCGCCTCAACGCCCCGCCGGAGAACATGTCGAACATGCCCAGCACACCGCCCTGGTTTTGACGGAAGATGTCTTGAAGGACCACCGGGTCGATACCGGGGAGGGGAATATAGGTGCCGAGGCGATAGACGATCAGCGCACCCAGAGTGAACCAAATACGCTTTTTCAACTCGGTGGCCTTGGCGAAGGCCCCGAAGTTCATACCGGAAGCTAATTGTTCGGCTGCTGATGCCATCGATGCGCTTTATTGTCTAACTTTCGTCCGAGCCCGAGTCGCCGTCCCCGCCGCCTTTGGTTCCCTCTTTAGTTTCAGAGGGTTGTTCCCCTTCTTCTTTGTCCCGCACCTTTTCACCAGCCGAATCTTTTTGTTGTTCCGCCTGCCCGGCCTCATTCTTCTTGGCCTTCTTATCGGCCTTGCCTTCCTTGGCCTCTTTTCCGGTGCCTTCCTTGGAGCCCTCGTCGGCTCCGGACCCGGCTTTCTTCTTCGGCGCTTCGGCGCCTTCCTTGAACTTCCGGTGCCGCGCCTTGCCCTTGCCTTCGGGCTTCGGTTTCGGAGGCGTCACGGTAATGCCGCCGCCGGCTTTTTCGACCGCCGCGATCGCCCCCTTCGAGGCCCCGGTTACCTCAATGGTTAATTTTGCCTTCAATTCACCTTTTGCAAGCAGGCGCACGCCGTGGCGGCTCTTTTTCACCATGCCGCTGGCGCGAAGCACTTCCTCGGTCACCGGTTTCTTGGCGTCGATCTTGCCCTTGACGACGGCGGCTTCCAGGGTGGCGAGGGTCAGTTCGGCGTAATCCTTGGAAAAGGGATTGTTGAACCCGCGCTTCGGCAGCCGCCGGTAAAGCGGCATCTGACCGCCTTCGAAGCCGAGCAGGGAAACGCCGCTCCGGGATTTCTGGCCCTTATGGCCACGCCCGGAAGTCTTACCCTTGCCGGAACCTATGCCGCGTCCAACCCGCCTCCTGGGTTTGCGCGCGCCCTGGCAATCACTAAGTTCGTTCAATCTCATCTCATTAACTTTCTTGTTCAGCCGTCTTCATCAACGCGGACAAGGTGGCTGACTTTTTCAATCATGCCGCGGACGGACGGCGTGTCCTCAAGCTCGCGGGTCCGGTTGATCTTGTTCAGGCCCAACCCGATCAGCGTCGCGCGCTGGTCAGGCGGACGCCCAATAGGGCTGCGGGTTTGCGTGACCTTGAGGGTCGATTTCTTTTTGCTTTCGGCCATCGTCTTATTCCTTGGCGGCGGCTTCCGGCGGCCCACCCCGTCGCGAAACGATCTCGGAAACCTTCTTTCCGCGCCGGGAAGCGACGCTTCGGGGCGAGGAGCAGGACTGAAGGGCCTGAAAAGTGGCCTTGACCATGTTATGGGGATTGGAACTGCCGATGGATTTGGCGACCACGTCCTGGACTCCCATGGTCTCGAAAACGGCGCGCATGGGTCCTCCGGCAATGATGCCGGTCCCCGGCGGCGCCGCCCTGAGGATAACTTTTCCGGCGCCGTAACGGCCCTTGACATCATGATGAAGGGTGCGGCCTTCGCGGAGCGGTATTTGGACCATGCTCCGTTTCGCCTGATCGGTGGCCTTGCGGATGGCTTCCGGGACCTCACGGGCCTTGCCGGTACCATAACCGACCCGGCCCCGTCCGTCGCCGATCACCACCAGGGCACCGAAGGAAAACCGGCGGCCACCCTTGACCACTTTGGCGACACGGTTGATGTGGACCAGCTTGTCTAGAAGATCGTCTCCCTCATCCCGGTCCTGGTTGCGGTCGCGTCCACGGGGTGATCCCCGCCCACCGCGGGGCCGTGATGAAGGAGGTCTTGTTTCGGCCATTAAAATGCTCCCCTAAAAACTCAGTCCGCCCTCGCGGGCGGCATCGGCCAGGGCCTTGACCCGGCCGTGGTATCTGTATCCGCCACGGTCGAAGATGACTTCCTTGATTCCCTTTGCGATCGCCCGCTCGGCGATGGTCTTGCCGACCTGACCGGCGGCGTCCTTGTCGGCTCCGGTCTTCAGTTTTCCGCGCAGGTCCTTATCCAGCGTCGAGGCCGCCACCAGGGTGACCTGTTGGCGATCGTCGATGACCTGGGCGTAGATATGTTTTCCCGACCGGAAAACGGACAGCCGCGGGCGCTGCCCGGATTTGCGCTGAAGCTGCTGGCGTGTCCGTCCCTTGCGCCGGTTGAATAAATGTTTTGTTTTGGCCATTACTTTTTCTTGCCTTCCTTGCGGAAGACATACTCGCCTTCGTATCGGATTCCCTTGCCCTTGTAAGGTTCCGGCGGACGGAAACCCCTGATTTCGGAAGCCGTTTGGCCGACCTTCTGTTTGTCGGCGCCGCTGACGGAAATATGGGTCTGGTCCGAACACTCGATGGTGATGCCTTCCGGAACCGGGAACCGGATTTCATGGCTAAACCCGAGCTGCATGATTAGTTCCTTGCCCTCGACTTGGGCCCGGAACCCGACGCCCTGAATTTCCAGTTTTCGCGAGAAGCCTTCGGAAACGCCGGCAACAAGGTTGTTAATCATCGTCCGGGAAGTCCCCCACATCTTCCGCGCCGACAGTTCATCTGTCCGGGGTTTGACCCATATTTGCTCGCCTTCACGACTCACTTCCACTTCGCGGGAAAGAGTCACGCTGAGTTCCCCCAACTTTCCCTTGGCGGTGACGACTTGTCCGGCGAGGTCGACGTTGACGCCTTCGGGGATATCCACGGGGTTTTTGCCAATTCTGGACATGGAATTTTCCGGTTGCTTCCTAAATTAGGACTCTAAAAGACCCGGCAAAGAACTTCGCCGCCGACGTTCTTGTCGCGGGCTTCCGAATCCGAAAGCACCCCTTGCGGGGTCGATAAAATAGAGATTCCCAGGCCGTCATAGACCCTTGGCAGGTCCTTGATTCCCGAATAAACGCGCCGGCCAGGAGTCGACACGCGGCTGATTTCGCGGATCACCGGATCCCCTTCGTGATACTTGAGCTCGATCTTGATCTCGGAGATGCCGGGGCGGACCTCGTGCTGGGAAAAATCGCGAATGAAACCTTCGCGCTTGAGAACATCGAGCACATTAGCGCGCAGCCTGGAAGCCGGCGACATGACAGAGGATTTCCGGGCCCGCTGTCCGTTACGGATGCGGGTCAACATATCGCCCAAGGGGTCGGTCATCGTCATCGGGTGACTCTCCTTACCAACTGGATTTAACCATTCCGGGAATCTGCCCGGACGACGCCAATTCGCGCAAAGCAATGCGGCTGAGCTTGAACTTTCGGTAATTTCCGCGGGGCCGGCCCGAAATCTTACAGCGCAGGCGTTGGCGCACCGGAGCCGAATTCCGCGGTAGCTGAGCCAGCTTTATGCGGGCATTGAACCGTTCTTCCGGCGACAGAGTTTGGTCTTTCGCCTGAGCCTTCAGGGCCGTTCGTTTGGCGGCAAATTTATTAGCCAAACGGACTCGTTTCTTCTCTCTTTCTATGGCGCTTTTCTTAGCCATTGGGGTCTTCTCCCTTCGATTTTTCGGCCTTGGGGGATTTTGAGGAATCGCCGCTTCCCTTATCGGCGGATCGGGAGTCCGCCTTTTCGGCCGCCTCGGCACCAGAATCGCCACCCGCGTCCCCCGCGTCCCCGGCATCCCCGGCTTCTTCACGAGCCGCGGCCCGATCGGCTTCCTCGGCTTCCTCGACTTCCTTCATGGCATCCCTGGCGGCCTGTTTTTCCACCTCGAGGGCGGCCCGCCGGGCGGCTTCTTCTTCTTTTTCCTTTTCCAGGTCCCGGCCGCTGAACGGCATGTCCAACCCTTTAAGCAATACCCTCGCCTCATCGTCGGTCTTGGCGGTGGTGCAGATCACGACATCCATGCCGCGGATTTGATCGACCCTGTCGTAGTCGATTTCCGGGAACACGATCTGTTCCTTAAGCCCGAGGGAGAAGTTGCCGTTGCCGTCGAAACTCCTGGGCGAAATGCCCCGGAAATCCCGGACCCTCGGCAAGGCGATGGTGATCAGACGATCGAGAAATTCGTACATCCGATCACGGCGCAGCGTTACCTTGCAGCCAATGGTCATGCCATCGCGAAGCTTGTAGGTGGCAATCGACTTCTTGGCCTTGGTGATGACGGCCTTTTGTCCGGCAATCAGGGCCAGTTCCCGGGCCGCGGCCTCGACTTTCTTGCGGTCGGTAACGCCTTCGCCGACGCCCATGTTGAGGACGATCTTGTCCAGCCGCGGCGCCTGCATGGGGTTCATGTAGCCGAACTCCTTGATCAAGGCCGGCTTGACCGTGTTTTTGTATTGATCGTGTAGGCGTGTCATGCTCGTTCTGCCCGCTTTATTTATCAATCACTTCGCCGGACCGTATGGCGAAGCGCACCTTGCGGCCCCCTTCGAGGGTCCTGTACCCGATCCGTGTCGGCTTATCGTCCTTGGGGTCGATATGCGCCAAATTGGAAATATGAATAGACGCCTCTTTTTCGACGATGCCGCCGCCCGAGGTCTGGGTCGGCCGTTGATGGCGCTTGATCATGTTGACGTCCTGGACGATGGCGCGGCCCTTCTTGGTCAAAATCTTCAGGACATCGCCGGTTTTCCCTTTGTCCTTGCCGGTCGTCACAATGACCCGGTCGCCTTTCCTGATTTTAAGCTTCGCCGTCATCACAACACCTCGGGCGCCAGGGAAATGATCTTCATATAGTTCTTGGCTCGCAATTCCCGGGTCACGGGGCCGAAGATGCGGGTGCCGATAGGTTCTCCCTGGGGGCTGATCAACACCGCGGCATTGGAATCGAAGCGGATCGCGGAGCCGTCCGCACGCCGGATGTCCTTAGCGGTTCTGACCACGACGGCTTTCACGATCTCACCCTTCTTGACCCGGCCACGCGGTATCGCCTCCTTGATGGTGACGACGATGACATCACCGACGGAGGCGTACTTGCGCCCGGAACCGCCCAGCACCTTGATGCACTGAATCTTCCGGGCCCCGGAATTATCAGCAACATTGAGTTTAGTTTCGACCTGAATCATGGTCTTTGTCCTTATTCATTTCCCGGAGGGCGTTCTCAGGCGTCCTTGGCCAGGACCTCCCAACACTTGTTTTTCGAGATCGGCCTGCATTCGCGAATGGAAACCATGTCGCCGACCTTGCAGGCGTTGTTTTCGTCATGGGCGGAATATTTCTTGGAACGCCGGATGAACTTCTTGTAAAGCGAATGCATGACCCGCCGTTCGACCTTTACAGTCACGGTCTTGTCCATCTTGTCGCTCACCACAATCCCTTGCATAACGCGTCTTGGCATTTTCTTCGTTCTCCTTAGGCTGCCGGGGCCTGGGCGCGACGGCGTTCATTTAAAATCGTCTTGATGCGGCCGATGTCGCGCCGCACATGGCGCACCCGGGCGGTGTTTTCGAGCTGCCCGCTGGCGGTCTGAAAACGCAGGTTGAAGGATTCCTTGCGGAGGTCCAGCAACTGTTCTTTCAGTTCGTCGTCGCTTTTGGCGCGCACGTCCTCGACTTTCATGACCTTATCCTTCTTCACCCAATCGGGTGACGAACCGGGTTTTGAGGGGCAGTTTGGCGGCGGCCAGGGCAAATGCCTGGCGGGCGACGTCCGCCGATACCCCGTCGACCTCGAACAAAATCCGGCCCGGCTTGACCCGGCAAATCCAGTATTCCACCGACCCCTTGCCTTTACCCTGGCGGACTTCGGCGGGTTTCTGGGTCACCGGAATATCGGGGAATATCCTAATCCAGACACGCCCGGCCCGTTTCATGTGACGGGTCATGGCGCGGCGGGCGGCTTCGATCTGGCGCGCGGTAACACGTTCCGGCGACACCGCCTTGAGGCCGAAGGAGCCGAAATTCAGCTTGTAGCCGCCTTTCGCCTTGCCGTGGATGCGGCCCTTGTGGGCCTTCCGGTATTTCATGTTTTTGGGGCTAAGCATTTTTCTTTTCCCTGATCCTGTTGGCCAACCAGCGCCTTAGCGCTGGGGCTGCTGCTCCTGGGCCTGTTTGTCCAGCGCCATGGGATCGTGGGCCATGATTTCGCCCTTGTAGATCCAGACCTTGACGCCGCAGGTCCCGTAAGTGGTGTGGGCGACGCATTGGCCATAATCGATGTTGGCCCGGAACGTATGGAGGGGCACCCGGCCCTCGCGATACCATTGGGTACGGGCGATTTCGGCGCCGCCGAGGCGTCCGGCGCAATTGATGCGGATGCCTTCGGCGCCAAGCCGCATGGCCGCTTGAACGACGCGCTTCATGGCCCGGCGGATGGAAACCCGGCGCTCCATCTGTTGAGCGACGTTTTCGGCCACCAGTTGGGCCTCGATCTCGGGCTTGCGGATTTCGACGATGTTCAGGTGCGCCTCCGACCCGGTCATCTTCGAAATCTCGCGCCGAAGATTCTCGATATCGACGCCCTTCTTGCCGATAACCACGCCCGGCCGCGCCGTATGGATGGTGATGCGGGCCTTTTTCGCCGGCCTTTCGATAATGATCTTGGACACGCCGGCCTGGGCCAGGCGTTTGAAAAGAAACGCCCGGATTTCCAAATCCTCGTGCAGGAGATCGGCGTAGTTGCTATCGGCATACCAGCGTGAATCCCAGGTACGGTTGATGCCCAGACGCAGGCCGATGGGGTTGACCTTTTGACCCATTAAGCTGTCTCCTCGCGTTCGCGAACGATTAGCCGCAAATTGCTGAAAGGCTTCTGGATGCGCCCAACACGACCCCGGGCACGGGCGCGCCAGCGTTTAATGACCATGGTCTTTCCGACCGTCGCCTCGGCCACGTAAAGCCGGTCGACATCCAGTTGATGGTTGTTTTCGGCGTTGGCGATGGCACTTTCCAGTAGTTTCCTGACCTCGCCGGAGATACGGCGGCGGGAGAATTCGAGTTCCGACAGCGCCGCCTCGCATTTCTTCCCGCGGATGGTTTCGGCTACCAGATTCAGCTTCTGCGGGCTGGTCCGAAGATGCTTGGCGTAGGCCATGGCTTCGTTGTCGGCGAGGCCGCGTCCGAATGATTTCTTGCTCATGGTCTAATCGGCCTCCCTTTTCGCCCTCTTGTCGGCGGAATGGCCGTAATAAACGCGGGTCGGGGAAAATTCACCCAGCTTATGGCCGATCATGTCCTCGGTCACCAGTACGGGGATGAACTTGTGGCCGTTGTAGACGCCGAAGGTCAGGCCGACGAACTGCGGCAGGACCGTCGAGCGCCGGGACCAGGTCTTGATGATGTCGTTGCGCCCGGAGGCGCGGACATTTTCCGCTTTTTTCAGCAGATAACCGTCAACGAAAGGTCCTTTCCAGATCGAACGGGGCACCTCGGGCGTCCTCCTATTTCTTGGCGTGACGGCGGCGCATGATCAGGCGGTCCGTCTTTTTGTTGGAACGAGTTCGTTTGCCCTTGGTGGGCTTGCCCCAGGGGGTCACCGGGTGGCGGCCGCCGCTGGTGCGTCCTTCGCCGCCGCCATGGGGGTGATCGATGGGGTTCATGGCGACGCCGCGCACCGACGGCCGCTTGCCAAGCCAGCGCTTGCGTCCGGCCTTGCCGAGCTTGATGTTCTTTTGGTCGGGGTTGGACACGGCGCCGACGGTGGCCATGCATTCGGCCCGCACCATGCGCAGTTCACCGGAGCTGAGCCGCAACTGGGCATAGCCCTGGTCCTTGCCGATGATCTGGGCATAGGTGCCGGCGGAGCGGGCGATCTGTCCGCCCTTGCCGACCTTCATCTCGACGTTGTGGATGATGGTGCCGACGGGAATGTTCTGCATCGGCATGGCGTTGCCCGGTTTGACGTCCACGGTATCGCCGGAAATGACCTTGTCGCCTTCGCGCAGCCGCTGTGGCGCCAGGATGTAACTGAGTTCGCCGTCGGCGTACTTGATCAAGGCGATGAAGGCAGTCCGGTTGGGATCGTATTCAAGGCGCTCCACCGTCGCCTCGACATCGTACTTCAGGCGTTTGAAATCGATGATCCGGTAGCGGCGCTTGTGGCCGCCGCCCCGGCGCCGCGCGGTGATGCGGCCGTTGTTGTTGCGCCCGCCCTTGCCGCGGAGTCCTTCGGTCAGGGACCTTTCCGGCTTGCCCTTCCAAAGCCCGGACCGGTCGACGAGCACGAGGCCGCGGCGGCCGGGGGTGGTGGGTTTGTATGTTTTTAACGCCATGATCTTTTACAGCCCCCCCATGACATCGATGGACTGGCCTTCGGCCAGGGTGATGATGGCTTTTTTGGTTGCCGCCTGTGTCCCGACTCCGCCCCGGAAGCGCTTGACCTTGCCTTTTCGGCGCAGGGTATTGACCGCCGTCACCTTGACCTTGAACAGGTCTTCGACCGCCGCCTTGATCTCGAATTTATCCGCGTCCAGGGGCACCCAGAAGGTGACCTGGTTGTACTCGGATATCAGGGTCGCCTTTTCCGTCACCACGGGCGAACGGATCAATTCATATATCCTTTCGCGGCTGGGTTTGGCCTTAGGCGGCTTGTATTTCTTCATTTCAACCGCTCCACCAGCTTTTCGACCCCGTCCTTGGTCAGCACAAGGGTATCGCGCCTGAGGATGTCGTAGACGTTGGCGCCGCCGCTTGGCAGAACGTCGATGCCGTGGATATTGCTCGCGGCGCGGGCAAAATTGGCGTCCACCTCGGCGCCGTCGATGACCAGGGCCCGGCCCCAGTCCAGTTTCGTCAAATGCTTGGCCAGCACGGCGGACTTGGCCTCCTTCAGCTTGGCTTCGTCCAGGACCACCAGCTTGCCTTCCGCCTGCTTGGCGCTGAGCGCCGACTTGAGCGCCAGCAGCCGCACTTTTTTCGGCAGCTTATGGGCATGGGAGCGGGTTCTCGGTCCGAAGGCCACGCCACCGCCGCGCATCTGCGGGGCCACGGACGTTCCCTGACGGGCCCGGCCGGTCCCTTTCTGCCGGAACGGTTTTCCCTTTCTCGCCCTGACGTCGCCCCGTTCCTTGGTATGGGCCGTGCCGGCCTGTCGCTTGGCCAATTGCCAATTGACGGCCCGGGCCAGGATGTCGCGGCGGACATCGATGGCGAACACGGCGTCGTCGAGTTCGATGGTGCCGGTTTTCTTGTTGGCGAGGGTGATGACGTCACACTGCATGGCCGGTTAGTCCTCTTTTCCCTCGTCTTTTGATTCTTCGGGCGCCTCTTGGCTTTTCTTTTCTTCCGCCGGCGCTTCATCCCTGGCCTCGTCCTTGGCGGCTGTCTCTTCTTTGGGTTTATCCTCCGCCGCATCCCCGGCCGGAGTTTCTTCGGAAGCGAGCTCGCTTACGGCTTCCTCTTCCGCCGCTTCGTCTCCGGTGGCGTCACTGTCCGGCGCCTCGCCCGGAGGTTCCGGTTCCTGCCCGCGGATGGCGCAGGGAAACGGCAATCCGTCGGGAGGCAGTTTTTTCACCGCATCGGCGATGCGGACGTAGCCGTCCTTGGAGCCTGGAACCGCGCCCTTAACCAGGATCAGGCCCCGTTCAGGATCGGTGCCGACGACTTCCAGGTTCTGGGTGGTGACGGTGACGTTGCCCATCTGCCCGGCCATCTTCTTGCCCTTGAATACCTTGCCCGGGTCCTGGCATTGGCCGGTGGACCCCTGGGAACGGTGACTGAGCGAAACCCCATGGGAAGCCCCAAGCCCGGAAAAACCATGGCGTTTTATGACGCCGGCAAAGCCCTTGCCGATGGAGGTGCCGGACACGTCGACGAATTGGCCGGTGACGAAATGGGCCGCCGACAGTTCGGTGCCGACATCGACAAGGCCATCCTCGGAAACGCGGAATTCGGTCAATTTACGCTTCGGTTCGACCTTGGCCTTGGCATAATGGCCACGCATGGCCTTGGTGACGTTCTTGACCTTGGCCATGCCCCAACCCAGTTGCAGCGCGTTATAGCCGTCGCGTTCGGCGGTTTTCTGGGCCACCACCTGACAGCCCCCGATATCAAGCACGGTCACCGGCACATGGGTGCCGTCGTCTCCGAACAGGCGGGACATGCCGACTTTTCGGGCAATCAAACCGGTACGCATGACCAATAAATCCCTAAATCCTTACCCAGCCCCGCCTCAGGCCATGAATTCATAAATGGAGATGAGTTCATGACCTAAAGCTTGATTTCCACGTCGACGCCGGCCGCCAGGTCGAGCTTCATCAAGGCATCGACGGTCTGTTGGGTCGGATCAACGATGTCCAACACCCGTTTATGGGTGCGGATTTCAAATTGTTCGCGCGACTTCTTGTCGATATGGGGCGAACGCAAAACGGTGAACTTTTCGATCCTCGTCGGCAGCGGAATCGGACCACGCACCCGCGCCCCCGTTCTCTGCGCGGTGGCGACGATTTCCTTCGCCGACTGGTCGAGCACCCTGTGATCGAACGCCTTCAAACGGATGCGGATGCTTTGTTGTTCCATAATCTTGGCCTTGTAAAAACCACCGGCCCCTTTCGGGGCCGGTGAGTTGAATCCCTATTCCTTAATCGAGGCGACGACGCCGGCGCCTACCGTGCGGCCGCCTTCGCGGATGGCGAAGCGCAGGCCGTCGTCCATGGCGATCGGCGCGATCAGCTCGACTTCCATGGTCACGTTGTCGCCCGGCATCACCATTTCCGTCCCTTCCGGAAGCACAACCGTCCCCGTCACGTCCGTCGTGCGGAAGTAAAACTGCGGACGGTAGTTGCCGAAAAACGGCGTATGGCGGCCGCCTTCGTCCTTGGTCAGGATGTAGGCCTCGCAGGTGAACTTGGTGTGCGGCGTGATCGAACCCGGCTTCGCCAAAACCTGGCCGCGCTCAACCTCCTCGC
The DNA here is from genome assembly GCA_022563215.1 of Pseudomonadota bacterium. Taxonomy (GTDB): domain Bacteria; phylum Pseudomonadota; class Alphaproteobacteria; order Rhodospirillales; family Casp-alpha2; genus Casp-alpha2. The sequence continues at coordinate 2,710 of JADFNT010000008.1, read as the reverse complement.
GCTTGGTGCCGCGCAGCAGAACGCCCACGTTCTCGCCCGCCTCGCCCTCGTCGAGCAGCTTCCTGAACATCTCGACCCCCGTGCACGTCGTCTTCTCCGTGTCGCGGAGGCCGACGATCTCGATCTCCTCGCCGACCTTGACCACGCCGCGCTCGATGCGCCCGGTGACCACCGTGCCCCGGCCCGAGATCGAGAACACGTCCTCGATCGGCATCAGGAACGGCTGGTCCTTCGCCCGGTCGGGCTGCGGAATGTAGTTGTCAACCGCATCCATCAGCGCCACGATCGAGTTCTTCCCGGTCTCCTCGTCGCCGCCCTCAAGCGCCGCCAGCGCCGAGCCCTGGATGATCGGAATATCGTCGCCGGGGAAGTCGTATTTCGACAGAAGCTCGCGGATCTCCAACTCGACAAGCTCGAGCAACTCCGCGTCGTCAACCTGGTCGACCTTGTTCAGATACACAACGATCGCCGGAACACCCACCTGGCGCGCCAGAAGAATGTGCTCGCGGGTCTGCGGCATCGGACCGTCCGACGCCGAAACAACCAAAATCGCGCCGTCCATCTGCGCCGCGCCGGTGATCATGTTCTTCACGTAGTCCGCATGACCCGGGCAGTCGACGTGCGCATAATGACGGTTCTCGGTGATGTATTCGACGTGCGCCGTGGCAATCGTGATCCCCCGCGCCTTCTCCTCCGGCGCCTTGTCAATCTCGTCAAAAGCCACGAACTCGGCCCCGCCCGTCTCCGCCAGAATCTTCGTGATCGCCGCCGTCAACGTCGTCTTGCCGTGGTCAACGTGACCGATCGTGCCGACGTTGCAATGCGGCTTCGTGCGTTCAAATTTTTCCTTGGCCATAACTCTTCTCCCTGTCGGGCGCCTTACCCGGCCAACCGGGTCTGGATTTTCTCTGAAACCTGATTGGGCACGACTTTATATTGATCAAAATGCATTGTGAATTGGGCCCGTCCCTGGCTCATGGAACGAAGCGTATTGACGTAGCCGAACATGGCGGCAAGCGGCACCAGGGCGTTGATGACCCGGGCGTTGCCGCGTTGCTCCATGCCACTGACGTTGCCGCGGCGACTGTTCAGATCACCGATGATGTCGCCCAGGTATTCATCGGGCGTCACCACTTCGACCCGCATCATCGGCTCAAGAAGCAGAGGTTTGGCCATTTCAGCAGCTTCACGGAATGCGGCGCGCGACGCAATTTCGAAAGCCATGACGCTGGAATCGACGTCATGGTGCGCGCCGTCAACAAGAGTCACCTTCATGTCGGTGACGGGAAAGCCGCTCATGATGCCGGCCGACATGGCGCCTTCAAGGCCCTTCTTGACGCCGGGGATGAAATCCTTGGGAATATTGCCGCCGCGTACCTTGTCTTCGAACACGTATCCGGACCCGGAGGGAAGCGGCTCGATTTTGATTTTAAGCCGCGCGAACTGCCCGGCGCCGCCGGTTTGTTTCTTGTGGGTGTAATCGACCACGGCCTCGCGGGAGATCGTCTCGCGGTAGGCGACTTGGGGCGGGCCGATGTTGGCGTCGACCTTGAATTCACGCAGCATCCGATCGACGATAATTTCCAGGTGCAGTTCGCCCATGCCCTTGATGATCGTCTGTCCGCTTTCGGGATCGGACGAGACCCGGAAAGAGGGGTCTTCGGCGGCCAAGCGGTGGAGCGCGGTGCTCATTTTTTCCTGGTCGCTTTGGGTTTTCGGCTCGACGGCGATTTCGATGACCGGATCGGGGAATTCCATGCGTTCCAGGACCACCTGGTTGTTGGGGTCGCATAGAGTGTCGCCGGTGGTGGTGTCCTTGAGACCTGCAAGCGCTATGATGTCGCCGGCGCGGGCCTCATTGACATCCTCGCGGGTGTTTGAATGCATCAGCAACATACGCCCCACCCGTTCGCGCTTGTCCTTGACCGTGTTCATGATGCTCTGGCCGCTTTTGACGACGCCAGAATAGACGCGGATGAAGGTCAGGGAACCGACAAAGGAATCGTTCATGATCTTGAAGGCCAGCGCCGCGAACGGTTCATCGTCGGCACTGCGCCGTTCGATGACCTCGTCGCTGTTGGCCTTGGTTCCCTTGATGGCGGCAACGTCGATGGGCGAGGGAAGGTAATCGACGACGGCATCCAGCAACGGCTGCACCCCCTTGTTCTTGAAAGCCGCGCCCAGGAACACGGGAATGAAGTCGCCCGAAATGGTGCCGGAGCGCAGACATTTCCTAAGGGTTTCCTCGTCGGGTTCGGTGCCTTCCAGATAGGCTTCGAGGGCCGCGTCGTCCTGTTCGAGGGCCGTTTCGATCATCTTTTCCCGGTGCAGAGCGGCTTCTTCGGTGAGATCATCGGGGATGTCGGCTTCCTCGAACTCGGCGCCGAGAGTTTCTTTCTTCCAGATGATCGCCTTCATGGTAACCAGGTCGACCAGGCCGGTGAAATTCTCCTCGGCGCCGATCGGCAATTGCATGATCACCGGGTTTGCGCCAAGACGGTCGATAAGCATTTCGACGCAGCGGAAGAAATCGGCGCCGACGCGGTCCATCTTGTTGACGAAACAGATGCGCGGCACGCCGTATTTATCGGCCTGGCGCCAGACAGTTTCCGACTGCGGCTCGACGCCGGCGACGGAATCGAATATGGCGACGGTGCCGTCGAGAACCCGCAGGCTGCGTTCGACCTCGATGGTGAAATCCACGTGTCCG
>JADFNT010000192.1 GCA_022563215.1 Pseudomonadota bacterium | reverse complement strand
ACCCCTAACCGGCGATGAGCAGGGTCTGCCAGCCGTCGAAAATGATGGTGTCGATAAGCTTCAGCCCGAAATGCCGGTGCGCGGCGATGACCCAGCGGCCGTCCCTTTCCAGCAGCCCGGACACAATGGCGACGCCGCCGGGCGCCAGATGCCGGTTCAGGTCGCCGGCCATATGGGCCAACGGCCGGGCCAGGATATTGGCGGCGATCAGGTCATAAGGCTTGCCACGGGCCAGCGCCGGGCACCGGTAGCCGGGCCCGCAGGTGGTTCGAATCAGTTTTCCGACGCCGTTGACGCGGGCGTTGCCGGCGGTGACGTCGACGGCGATGGGGTCGATGTCGCTGGCCAGCACGCGGACGCGCCAGGTCTTGGCCATGGCCAGGGCCAGAATCCCCGACCCGCACCCCAAATCCAGCGGTTTCAAGAACCGGCGTTTCTTGGCCAGCCCGTCCAAGGCCATCAGGCAGGCGGCGGTCGACGCGTGTTCGCCGGACCCGAAGGCGGCGCCGGCGTCGAGCTGGATGGCGACCCGGCCCGCCGGCGGCCGGCCTTCGAAGTGCGACCCGTGAATGAAATAGCGGCCGACCCGGAGCGGCGGGAAATCGGCCATGTTTTCGGCCGCCCAGTCCCGGGGCGGCACCAGGTGGATTCTGACTTTCGGGGTCTCGATGCCGACTGCCCGGGCCGCCTTGGCCAGACGAAGCGCCACGGCGCGGGCATCGGGTTCGGCACCGCTGAACCCTTCGATGCGCCAGTCCGCGTCCGGGTCGTCGGCATCGCCTTCGACGAAGGCCGAAACGGACATGCAATCGGGCCGCAGCGCTTCCTCGAAATAGGGGATGGCTTGTGAAGGCACCCGCAACTCTATCCGCCAGAGGAAGGTAGCCGTGGGCATCTATACAGATTCCACGAAGCTCGCCATGACCTTTTTGCCGCCCGCTTTGTCGAAGGCGATTTCCAGCTTGCCGCCGTCGACGGAGACGACCCGGCCATAGCCGAATTTCTGATGGAAGACGCGATCGCCTTTTTGAAACTTACCCTCGGCGCCGTCAATGAACTTGGCCTCGAACCGCGCCTCGACGATGGTTTCGCCCCGATTGCCTCGTTGGCGGCGCTTGCGGCGTTTCGGGGGCCCGGATTTGCCGCCGAAAACCGCAACGCCTTCGCCGAGCCCGCCCCGTGACCCCTGCCGGGCGGGGCCGTAAAGGCCGGCCGCTGTGTGGACCTCGATGTGGTCTTCGGGCAGCTCGTCGATGAAACGCGACGGCGCCGAGCTCTGCCACTGGCCGTGGATGCGGCGGTTGGCGGCGAACGATATGATCGCTTTCTCCTTGGCCCGGGTCAGGCCGACATAGGCCAGCCGGCGTTCCTCTTCGAGCCCGGCGACGCCGCTGTCGTCGAGCGTCCGGGGGTGGGGAAACAGCCCTTCCTCCCACCCGGCCAGGAACACGGTATCGAATTCAAGGCCCTTGGCGCCGTGAAGGGTCATCAGATTGACCTTGTCCTCGATGGCGGGATCGTCGTTTTCCATGACCAGGCTGACGTGCTCCAGGAATTCGGTCAGGTTGTCGAAATCCTCGAGCGCAAAGATCATTTCCTTGAGGTTGTCGAGCCTTCCTGGCGCCTCCAATGCCTTCGACGCCTTCCACATGGCGATAGTCCCGGATTGGTCCAGGATCATGCTTGCCAGGTCGGGGAGGGGCACGGTCTCCACCTGCCCGCGCCAGCCGGTGAAATCCTCCAGAAGACCGGCCAGGGTGTGGCGCGCCTTGGGCTTGATTTCGTCCGTTTCGATCAGCCGCGAGGCCGCCGCCGTCAGCGAAATCCCCTCGGCCCGTCCGAGCTTATGGAGGGTCTGCAGGGTCGCCGGGCCGAGGCCGCGCTTCGGCCAGTTGACGATGCGTTCGAACGCCAGGTCGTCGTCGGGCTGGGCGACGACGCGCAAATAGGCGATGGCGTCGCGGATTTCCTGGCGCTCGTAAAACCGGGGCCCGCCGATGACCCGGTAGGGAACGCCCAGCGTAATCAGGCGTTCCTCGAACTCGCGGGTCTGGAACCCGGCCCGGACCAGGACCGCGATCCCGTTCAAGGGCTGTTTCTTGGCCTGCAGGGCCTCGATTTCGTCGCCCGTGGCGCGGGCTTCCTCCTCGCCGTCCCAGACGCCGACCACCCGCACCTTTTCACCCTCGCCCAACTCCGTCCACAGGGTCTTGCCGAGGCGGCCTTCGTTGTGGTCGATCAACGCCGACGCGGCGGCCAGGATATGCGGCGTCGAGCGGTAGTTGCGTTCCAGCCGCACCACCTTGGCGCCGGGGAAATCCTTCTCGAAGCGGAGGATGTTTTCGACCTCGGCGCCGCGCCACGAATAGATGGATTGATCGTCGTCGCCGACGCAGCAGATGTTCTTGTGCGCCTGGGCCAACAGCCGCAGCCACAGGTATTGGGCGACGTTGGTGTCCTGGTATTCGTCGACCAGCAGATAGCGGAACTGGTTCTGGTATTTCTTCAGGATTTCGGGCCGGTCCTGGAAAACGGTCAGGCAGTGCAGCAGCAGGTCGCCGAAATCGGCGGCGTTGAGGCGCTTTAGCCTTTCCTGGTATTCGCCGTAAAGGGTGATCGCGGCGCCGCCGGCGACGATGCTTGCTTCGTCTTCCGGGACCTTGCCGGGGGTCAGGCCCCGGTCCTTCCAGCGCTGGATGATGCCCGACAGCACCCGGGGCGGCCATTTTTTCTCGTCGATGTCGTGGGTTTCCAAAAGCTGCTTGATCAGCCGCACCTGGTCGTCGGCGTCGAGGATGGTGAAGTTGGATTTCAGCCCGCAGGCTTCGGCGTGGGAACGCAGGATGCGCGCGCCGAGCGCGTGAAAGGTGCCGACCCACCAGCCCTCCACCGGCCTATCCAGCAGCGCCGAAACCCGTTCCTTCATTTCCCGGGCCGCCTTGTTGGTGAAGGTCACGGCCAGTACTTCCATGGGATTGGCCCGGCCCTGGAGCAAAACGTGGGCCAGGCGCGTCGTCAGCACCCGCGTCTTGCCGGTGCCGGCCCCGGCCAGCACCAGCACCGGGCCGTCGAGGGTTTCGACCGCCTGCAATTGCGAATCGTTGAGGTCCTTCAGGTACCAGGCCCCCCCTTCGCCGGGGGCGGGAGAAGGCGCCGGTCCCTGGGGGTCGGTCAGTTCGGGGAGGTCGGACATGGGTTCTATATAGCACGGGGGGGCGGCTTTTTAGGTGCTGTTTGGCCGGTTTTCCGCCGCCGGAGCATTATGATAAGATGACGGCGTTGGCATTGGAGAGGAAGAGGAGGGCGTAACGATGATTTTGCCCATCCGTAACAGCCTTGCCGCCATTGCCCTGATGGCCGTGCTTGCCGTCGTGGCCAAGGGGGCATCGGATGCCCGCGCGGCCGAGAATGCGACCAGCCAAGACATCATCCAAGCCGTCGTCGGGATAAGCACCATGATCCCCGAGGACGCCCGGACGGCGGCGCATTTGGGCACCATTCGCTCCGGCAACGGCATCGTCATCGACGACCAGGGCCTTGTCCTGACCATCGGATACCTGATGCTGGAAGCCTCCGCCGCCGCCGTCACCGACGCCGACGGCGTGTTGGTGCGGGCTTCCCTGGTGGCCTACGACCACAACACCGGGTTCGGGTTGTTGCGGGCGCGCCATCCCTTGGGCATTAAACCGGTGGCGTTGGGATCGTCGGCGGACCTGGCCGAAGGCGCGCCGGTGATCGTCATTTCCAAGGGCGGGCCGATGCCGGTGATGGCGGCCCGCGTGGCTTCGCGCCGGGAATTCGCCGGCTATTGGGAATACCTGCTCGAAGACGCCATCTTTACCGTTCCGCCCAATCCTCAATACGGCGGCGCCGCCCTGATCGACGCCAACGGCTTCCTGGTCGGCATCGGTTCGCTGGCCGTCAACGACGCGGTTCAGGGCCCCGAGCCGGTCCTCGGCAACATGTTCGTCCCCATCGACGCGCTGAAGCCGATTCTGTCCGAGCTTGTGGAAAAAGGGCGCACGTCCGTGCCCCGCCACCCGTGGCTGGGGATTTACACGGATGAAAACCGGGGCCGGGTTGTGGTCACCCGGACCGCCGCCGGCGGCCCGGCGGACACGGCCGGGATCAAGCCGGGCGACGTCGTCATAGGGGTCGGCGGCAAGCGGGTCAAAAATATCGCCGATTTCTACCGCAAGGTCTGGGCCCGGGGC
>JADFNT010000007.1 GCA_022563215.1 Pseudomonadota bacterium | reverse complement strand
CTTAACCGTCGAGTGGCCAACCGCATCTATCCTATGTCGCTGGTGCAGAGGGAAGTGTTTTTACAAAAGATGGGGGAAAAGGAACGGGAGAAAGAAGCCTCGGCCGCTGGGCAACCGGCAACCCTGGCCCCCGCTCCGGCCACTCCCGAAACGCCGGCGGCAACCCCGGCCCCCGCCCCGGCCGTTCTGGAAATTCCCCAGGCCACGCCGCCGGGGCAATGAGCCCGAATTTTATTCGAGGATGATTTCCATGCCTTCGCGGCATACGAAGGTGCCGTCCCAGGCTTCGGCGGCTTCGGCGGCGAGCTTGTCCATGAAATCGTCGTCGTGGTCCGGCTCATGGTGGAAAATGGCAAACTGTTTGACATCCGCCGCTTGGCACAGGCGCATGCCTTCATTGCAGGTCGAATGGCCCCAACCGATTTTCGAAGGGAATTCGTCCTCCGTATAGGTGCTGTCGTAAATCACCACATCCGCGCCTTCGATTAGGCCTAGGATGTTCTGGTCCGGCTGACCCGGCACGTGTTCGGTATCGGTCACGTAAACCGCGGATTTGCCGCCGTGTTCGATTCGGTAACCCGTGGCCCCGTTGGGATGGTTCAAGGGCGCGGTCCGAATCTTAACGTCGTCAAAGAGTTGCAAGCTGTCGCCGGCCTCGAAATCCTCGAACTGAAGGTCTGCCTGCATGGCTTCGAGGGGAATCGGGAACATCGGGTTGTTCATTTGCGAGGACAGAATCTTCTTGATGCCCCCTTGGCCGGTCAAGTGGCCGGCCATGATGGCAAACGAATTCTTGGGGTCATAGGCGGGAGCGAAAAAGGGAAAGCCCATGATGTGGTCCCAATGAGTATGGGTCAGAAGCATATGGGAAACGTGGTCGCCGTTGGAGATGAGGGATCCGCCAAAGTTCCTTATCCCGGTGCCAGCATCCAAAACGAAACAATGATCCCCCGCCCGCACCTCGATGCAACTGGTGTTGCCACCGTATTTCATGTGGCTGGGAGTCGCACAGGCGATGCTTCCGCGCACACCCCAGAATTTCAGTTTTAGAGCCATATCATTTTTGACGTTTTTGGAAACCAGACCGTTTATTTACTTTTTCAGGCTATCGCCCGAGGATCACGAAAAAATTGCCGACTTCGGAGGTTGGTTATTCTTATGCCCTATTTCTGAGGGTATATGAAGTGTTGTGTGTCACATTCCTTAGGGCATATGAAGTGATATGTGTCACATTTTTCTTACCTCAGCCTGAACTCCGGCATTTATGTCGATAAAAATGTGGAATTTGTCCTTCCCTGGCCGAAGAGGTTTTCCTGGGACTGATACCAAGGATCGATGATAAAGACCCATGGTATAGACACCATATTCTTAGGCCCGCCCGGAAACAGGCGGCGGGAACGCTAAGGGGGGCCCTGGCGCCCCCCCGGTCCTAAGGGTGATTTTTCGGCAATCCCCGAACCGGACTCGGGGATTGGGAATTCAGTTCCGTCTTTCAGGCTTCGGGTTCTTCGGCGATTACCGCCGTCACCGCCTTTTGGACCTTGTCAAAGGCCCGCACCTCAAGCTGGCGAATCCGCTCACGGCTGATGCCGTATTCCTTGCCGAGTTCCTCCAGCGTCTTCGGATCTTCCTTCAGCCGGCGTTCGGTGAAAATATGGCGTTCGCGTTCCGGCAGCGCCTTCAGCGCCTGCCTGAGGATGGCGCTACGGTGGCCGAATTCTTCCGCCTTGGCGAATCGGCTTTCGGGGCTGGGGCTATTGTCGACCAGGGTATCCTGAAATTCGATGCCTTCCTCGTCATTGGACAAGGGCGCGTTCAGGGACAAGTCCCGGGTCGAAAGGCGGCGGTTCATATTGGTGATCTCGTCGGCGGAAACGCCCATGGTATCGGACAACTGTTGGGCCTGATCCGGGGTCAGTTCACCGCTATCGAGGATATTGAGTCGGCCCTTGAGATTGCGCAGCGAGAAAAACAGTTTCTTCTGCGACGCCACCGTGCCCAACTTGACCATCGACCACGACTTCAAAATGTATTCGGTGATCGACGCCCTGATCCACCACATGGCATAAGTAGAGAGCCGGAATCCCAAACCCGGGTCGAATTTCTTTACCGCTTTCATCAACCCGATGTTGCCTTCGGAAACCAGGTCGGCAACGGGAAGGCCGTAGCCCCGGTATTTCATGGCGATTTTCGCCACCAGGCGCAGGTGTGACGTCACCAGCTTATGGGCGGACTCGGTGTCGCCCTTGTCGCGCCAGCGAACGGCAAGCATTTGCTCTTCTTCCTTCTCCAGCATGGGAAAGCTCCACACTTCGCGGAAATACCGCGACAGGCCGCCTTCAACTGGAACCGCTGGTAAGCTCAACGCTGTCATAACTTAATTCCCTATTCCTTCTTCTTCCGTTTCGGTGCCGGTTTTTTCGGTTTCTTATGGGACAACCCGGACACCCAATTACGTGGCCTTGTATACACTCAGCCCCGTTCCATCGGCACAGCGCCGACGGCAGGGCATATGCCGCAGGTCACATCAGGGATATGAAAGGGTATACGCGTCTTTGATGTCTGCGATCCACTCGCACATGGCCATATCCTCCGTTCGAAGCAATAAGCCTATTGGTCCACCATTTGATCAGACCAACTTTCTGCTGGCCCCAATGGGCACCAGCGACAGTAATTATAATACCCAAAAAACGGCAAAAGTCAAGGATTAGGGGTGGAAATACTTTAATTTCAATAAGTTAAGATGTTCCGCCTGAACCCCGCCCCGATGGCGAAAAGACGCGCCGGGGGAGGCGGTACGGAATAAACGGAATTATTGGGAGGCCGGCGGATTGACCCCTGCCAGCGGCTGATCGAAGTCCTCGGGCGTGATACCGTAGCTCAAATCAGGGATCGGCGGCAGTTCAAGGATGGAACCGTTGTTGATTTCGGCTTTTCGCTTCTGCCGGTACAGGCTGCGGACGGCGGCATAATAATCGACGGACGTCTTTTTCACCTGGTTCAACTCATCGACGATGCCAGCGTATTCATCCAGGCCCTCGGCGCCGGTCAGCGTATATTGGATATTATCCCGGTCCGTATTGTCCAGCCACAGCCCCAGGGGATCGAGATAGGAATCAATCACCAACTTGCCGATGGTGTCGCGGGGACTGGACGGGCCGAATATCGGCAGGACAAGGTAGAAACCCTCACCCATGCCGTAAACGGCAAGGGTCTGGCCGAAATCCTCATCATGGCGCTCTATCCCCAATTCCGACGCCACATCGGCCAAGCCGACGATGCCGATGGTGGTGTTGATAAAGGCCCGGCCGAAGGTCGTCAGCGCCCGTTCGAACTCTCCTTGCAGAAGATCGTTGGCGAAAATGACCGGTGACGAGAGGTTGTCGAGGAAATTGGAGATTCCCTGACGGACCGTCACGTTGACGGTTGCATTATAGAACTTGGCGATGGGGCGCAGGAGCACATCCTGGAGCACCTCGTTGAAATCAAAGATCACCCGGTTCATGGACTCCAGGGGATCGTTGACGGCTTCTTCGCCGCTGGCCTGGGCCAGGTTGACATTGCCGGAGTCCCCTTCCGCCAAGCCGGCGCCAAAGGAGGTTCCCGGCGCCGCCAACCCGAAGGCCAGAACCGCCATCAAAAGAGCGCCCGGCCAAGTGACAGATTTTAACTTTTTCAAGATCATGAAACCCGTTTTTTAACTCTTCCCGGAAAGGCACCAAAAATCAACCCGCGAAAACACCATCCGCCGGAAACGAGTCTCCAGGGATAGTTTCATCAGTATGTTTTTAGGGGAACTCTTCGACTCCCGCAACCACTCATGTCCATCAAAACGCAATGTTGTACCAATATTATTAAAACAAGCCTATTCTGTTATGGTTAACATTATCTTGAGATAACCTTGGTTTAACCTTTCATAACAATGCAAAAAACATCTTTTGAGGCCATTAATGCATCGTTCTTCGTTAAGCTTAAAGTCTTTAATTTTATTCGTTTGTTTGGCGGTTTTGCCCGGTCCGGCCACGGCCGCCGAACTGGGGCCAAGCGACATCGTCGTCCGGTTCCAGGCCAGCCTTCTCCAGGTCATGAAAGAGGCGGAAAAACTTTCCGTTCGTCAACGCTTCGAGCGGCTGGCCCCCAGCGTCGATAAATCCTTTCACATTCCGTTGATGATCCAGATCGTCTCCGGCGGCTTTTGGAAAAAAGCGACTCCTTCGGAACGGACGCAACTCGTCGAGGCTTTCCGGCGCATGAGCATTGCGACCTTGGCCACCCTGTTCGATGGTTATTCGGGCGAGGTCTTCAAACTGGAGAAGGAAATGCCGGGGCCGCAAAAGACCTTGCTGGTGATGACGAAGCTCATTAAATCGGACAAATCGACGGTCGATATCGCCTATGTCCTGAGGCCATTCAAAGAGAGTTGGCGGATCATCGACGTCATCCTCGATAATGGAATCAGCGAATTGAAGGTGCGCCAGTCGGAATACAGCCAGATATTGAAAAACAAGGGTATTCCAGGACTGATTTCGCTTTTGAACGGCAAGGCCGACGAGCTGATCTCCCAATAAGATTTCATCATCCGCCCAACCCCACCACATGGCCGCCACATTTCAATCATATGAAAAAGACCATGCAACGCTGCTTTTTCACATTCGGGTTAGTGCCGCTTCTGACGGCCATGGTCGTGATAGCCCCTTCCGCCGGCTGGGCGCAGTCCAGTCCCAGCGATATTGTCACCGCCTTTCACGAAAGTCTGCTCGGCGTCATGAAGGAAGCCAAGACTCTTGGCGTCAAGGGCCGGTTTGAAAAGCTGGCTTCGCCGCTCAAGCAAAATTTTCATTTTCGGTTGATGACCCAGGTCGCCGCCGGCTCCTATTGGAGGAAGTCCGGCCCGGCCCAGATCGACAGGCTGGTCGACGCCTTTACCCGCCTTTCCATTAGCACCTATGCCTCGCGGTTCGACGGCTATTCGGACCAATCCTTCGAAACCGAGGGCGAAAAACCAGGGCCTCAGAAAACCATCCTGGTCAAGACCCGGATCATCGATCCCGGGTCCGATCCGGTGAATCTCACCTACGTCACCCGTAAAATCAAAGGGGAATGGCGGATCATCGACGTGCTGCTGGATGTCGGCATCAGCGAACTGGCGGTGCGCCGGTCGGAATACCGCCGGGTGCTGAAAATCGGGGGGATCGAAGGCCTTATCGAGACCTTGAACCGCAAGGCCGATCAACTGCTGAACCCTTAAAAGACTTCAGCTTCGATCCCAAACCTAACCGCCGTCGCCGTCCCCTTCCGGAACCAGTTCCGGTTTCATGGAAAGAATCGACCCCAGCGCAAAACCCCAGACGATCCAGATCACTTCGCGCAACCGGCGGACCACCGATACCGAAACGCCCAGGGTCGGCGACCCTGTAATCGCTCCACAGACAAGCAGAAAGGCCCCTTCCTGGGCGCCGATGGAAGCGGGGATGAAAAACGTTCCGGTCCGCACCAGTTGCGCCACCGCCTCGATGATCCAGGCATCGGCCCAGGATATAGGATGATCCAGAAACAAGAGCGTGTAATAGATTTCGACCGCGCCCAGCAGCCAGTTGACGAAGGCCAGCAACAGGGCGCCGGCGAACCGGCCCCGGGTGCCGGTGTAAAAATGAACCAGCCGGTCGTCCATGTCGCGGATATGGTGAAGAACGTCCTTAACTCGCGCGCCGAACCGCCAGCGGCCGATCCAGGCCCCGGTCAGCGACGTCACCCCAAAACGCTGGACGACGAAGAAAAGGGCCACCGCCAATCCCAATACCAACAAGCCGACGCCGGCGACGATTTCATAGGCCCCCGGCAGAGACCCACCGCCGATCATCAAGGCGAAACCGCCGACTAGAAAGATCACCAGGGCGATCAGGTTGATGGTCCTAGCCAGGATAAGCGAGGCCGTCCCTTCGCGGTAGCCGATCCCGTAGTGCTTTTTCAACAGCATCGCCTTGACCGGCTCGCCGCCCATGCTGGCGGCCGGGATGACGTTGTTGAACGCTTCGCCGACCATGCGCAACACCCAGGCCCGGTATGCCCAAAGCCCGTTCAGGGGAACGCTGCGGATGGTCATCTGCCAGGTCACGGAATCGATGCCGAAGGCGACGAAATAAATGCCCAGGATGACCAAAAACCCATAACCGATCCGGCCGATCTGGACGCCGACTTCGGCGACGTCGATTTCGGCGATGACGGCCGCCAGCAACGCCACGCCGATGAGCAGGTAAAAGGCTTTCAAGTACCGCATGCCCCGGGTCCCTACCGGCAAAAACGCCCGGCCCTCCTAAACATGGAAATCCCGGGCCCCGCGGACGAATTGGGTGATCCAATAGACCTGCGAACCGATAGCGCCCGCCGGCAGCAACAGCCAAGTCAGGTCGAAAAGCGCCAGCCCCAGAATGATAAAGCAAAAATCCGCCCGCGTAAGCTCGCGGAAAACATACACCGCCCAATCGCTCAGGCCTTCGGGCTGGCGGTGGGTTTTCACTTTATCCTCGTCTTCCGGGGCCGCCTTGTCGCGGGCATCCAGAATGATGCCGAGGGCGAAATTGAAGGTGCCGCCGGCGGCCGCGATCCATCCCAGCCACAGCCACGCGTCCTGGCCGAAACCCTTCGCCGTGCCGATCCCAAGGGCAATGAAAAAGGCGGTGTGGACGATCCAATCGACGAAGGTGTCGAACCACATGCCGAAGGTCGAACATTGGTCCTTGAGGCGCGCGATCTCGCCGTCGCAGTTGTCCAAAACGTAAGTCACGACAAATAGAACCCCCGCCGCCACTGCCCAGCCTCTGCCCCCTTGCAACAGGCACCAGCCCGCCGCCAGGCCGGTTGCCAGGGACGCCGCCGTGATCTGATTGGCGGTCACCGGCATGCGGGCCAAGGCCGGGGTTGCCAGCATGGACAGATGCCGGATCAGGGGAAACACCGGGGTCTTTTCTCCAACCGTCATGCATCATTCCCGTTGGTCAACGGCCATCCGGTTGCCGGCGGCGACCATCAGCGCCGGCAAAACCACGAGCGTGCACCCGAGGGTCAAAGCAATTGAAATCGTCAACAGCAGCCCCATGCTCGCCGTCCCCGGGTGCGACGACAACGCAATACTGCCGAACGAACCGATGGTGGTCAAAGCGCTGAAGACCACGGCCCGGGGCGTCGACGTTTCGAGAACGCCGCTGACGGATTTTTCCTCGCGTTGCCTCAACACCAGATGAATTCCGCTGGCGACGCCGAGCCCGAACAACAAGGGCAGGACGATGATGTTGGCGAAATTAAAGGGAATATCGAAAATCACCGAGGCGGCGACGGTCAGCAGCGCCGCCAGCGTCAGGGGCGCGAACACCAGGACCATGTCGAGCCACCGTTTCAGGACCGCCATCAACAGCAATGAAATCAACGTCACCGAGATGATCCCCGCCTGCCAGAAAGCGGCGACGACCGCGTTGCCGGCCTCGAGGATGACCACCGACGACCCGATCGCATTGTCGGCCACGCCTCTGACCGATTGAACGAACCTTCTCAGCGCCTCGCGGTCCCGGAGATCCTCTTTGGGATACACCTCGAGCCGGGCCCGGCCGTCGGCGGCGACTTGGTTGGCGGCCATATCGGGCGGCAGATTATTCAAATCCACCGGTTCCGCAGTCAGGGAAAGGTTAAGGGCGTCGAGCCGCCCCGGCAGCGCCGCCAACAGCCGCGTTTCCAGTTCCTTCAGCCCGGCTTCATTGGCCGGACCGTCCCCGAACAGGGCCGCCAGGGCCCGGGAAAGGCGCCCGGCCGCTTTCGCTTCGCCAGCCGCCCCTTGAAGGGCGGATAATTTTCCGAGCCTGCCCCGGATTTGGCCCAGCGCCGCCCGGCGGTCCTCCATGGACGGAGGCGCGTCGGTTCCCGCCGAGGCGAAGGACGGCATCAGGAACAGCCCCATGGTGGCGATGAGGTCGAGTTTCTCCGGCTGATCGGCGGGAACGTAATCGGCCAGGGTGGCGGTGCCGTCGACTTCGGAAAGCGCGTTCATTTTCCCGGCCAGGGCTTGGGCGGCATCCAGGTTCCGTGTCAGGACGGTGATCGAATAGGGGCTGGTGCGGTTGTTTTCCATCAAATCGAAAATCGTCGCCACGGATTCGGTTTTCGGGTCCTTCAGGTTCAAGGGGTCGAAATCGAACATCACCTTCGGCACCACGAACGCCGCCGCAACCCCCACCGCCAGGGCCGAGAAGCAAACGGCTCGGCTGTTGAACCGGATGAAGGACTGGAAAACCGGCTTCACCGGAATCATCCCCCCTCCTCCGGCGCCTCCCTTGCGGAAGCCGCGGCCGCGGGGCATCACCGTCAACAGCGCCGGCAAAACGGTGATATTGGCGAAAAAGGCGATGAACATGCCGGTACCGGCGATCAATCCCAGTTCGGCGAGGCCCAGATAATCGGTCGGCAGGAACGAATAAAAGGCGATGGCGGCGCTCAGCGCGCACAAGGTCAACGCCCCGCCGACCTGTTCGGCGGCTTCGGACAGCGCCCGGGCGTGATCGCCATCCCGGTCCATCCCTTCCTTGTAACGAAGCCCGTAATGAATGCCGAAATCGACGCTGAGGCCGATAAACAGAACCGCGAACGCGACCGAGATCAGGTTCAACGCGCCGAGGGCCAAAATCGCGAAGGCCGCCGTCCAAATCAGGCCCATCAGCAACGTCGCCAGCGCCGCCGCCGCCAGCCTCAGCGACCGGAACCCGATCAGCAACAGAACCACGACCAGAAACAGCGACACCGCCCCGGCCACGCCCATGCCTTTTTCGACGCTTTGCAGTTCCTCATGGGCGAGCGCGGCCGAGCCCGTCAGGCGCACCCGGACGCCGTTTTCCCGGGTCAGACCCAGGTCCCGAACAGCGGCACGCACGCCCTTCATGGCCTTCGCCGCCGGGCTTAGGGACTTGAAATCAAGGGCCGGCTGGAGGACGAGGACGCGGCGGTTGGCCGAGACTTCGTCTTCCGGGGCGACGGCGCCGGTCATCAACGTCTGCCAGGACAATTGACTGAATTTTCCGGCCTTTTGGGCTTCGGCGACATCGGCCAGGGCGTCCAGCACCGTCATTAATTCAAAGGGGGCCTCGGCGGGGTCCTTGAGGAATTCGTCGATGGCCAGGTCCAGCATGCGAAACAGGCCGACGAGGCTGGGGTCCCGCCACAGGGCGCCGAGGAAGGGCTGTGCCTCGGCCAGCCGGTCGCTGAGCTCGTAAAGGTCATCGAGATCCAAATACAACAGCCCGTTCCGGCGCAGGAAATCGCTGCCGGCCGGGTCGTCGACGCGGCCGAACAATTTCGGTTGCCGGCGAAGCCGCTCGGCCAGCGCCCGGGCGGCGTCATCGGAAAGGTCCGGGCTGTCGCCATCGATGACGACGATCAGGTTGTCGGAAAACTGCGGAAAGGCCTTGTTCAGTTCCGCCGAATGGCGGCGGAACGCCAAGTCCGCCGACAACATGTCGCTGGTGTCGGTATTGATGCGGATATTTTCCGCCAGATAGACAACGGCGGCGGCGCTGAGAAGTACCGACGCGGCAACCACCAGCCAGGCCAACCGGCGCACTCCATCGGTCCAGCGCACGAGGGCTTGGCGGTATGCTTGGGCAGGCGTCGTGGTCACGGTTTCGGCCCCTCCTTCTGGGCCCGCTTATAGCCCTGTTGGGACTATCGGAACAAGGAAGGTCGGATTTTGTTAATCCGGGTGGCCTAAGGGGAACGAAACCAAAGGCGGATTAAGGTTCATTACACTCGGTGAAGATACGCAGGCTGCATGCCTTGCATCGCTCCGCGTCGAGGCGGCGCTTGATGGCGGGGATCGCCTGTTTCTTGGACAGAAAGACGTTTTCCCTGCCGATCATGTCCAGATAGCCGCCCTGTTTCAGGAACATCCTGTTTTCGATCCTGAGACCGCTGATGTAAAGGGCGCCGCCCCTATCGCGCCAATTGGCGGCTTCCTCGACAAGCAGTTCGGCGCCTGAAACGTCGAGCGTTCCAACGCTGTCGGCAACGATGAGAACGTGCCGATAGGATGGGTCGCGTTCGTGGATGACGTTCAGTCTCTTGGCAATGCATTCGACGGAGCCAAAGAACATGGAGCCGTTGATTTCCACGATATCCAGTTGCGGGCACCGTCTTGTCGAATCCGAGGCGACGGGCACGAAACGCCGGGGCGAGGTATCCGGACACGGGATGATGCTGGGCATGCGGGGTTTGGCGGTGCGGTTGAGATACAGCCCCAACGACAAAAGCACGCCCCCGTAGATGGCGAACTCAAGCTCCAGCAGAAGGGTGGCCACGAAGGTCACGATCATCACCGCGCTTTCGGGGCGGCTGACCTTGAGGATGGACCGGATGTTCTTGGAATCGATCAGCTTGTAGGCGACCAGCAATATGATTCCCCCCATGGCCGGGAACGGAAGGTACGCCGCATACGGCGCGACCAGGAGAAGGATCGCCGCCAGAAAGACCGCCGACAGGATCGCCGCGATCGGCGTCTGGGCGCCGGCGGCGTAGTTGAGCCCCGAGCGCGTGAACGAACCCGAGCCGGCATAGCTGGAAAAGAAGCTGCCGACGATGTTCGACAGTCCTTGGCCGATGAATTCCTGATTGCTGTCAATGCGTTGGTGGGACTTGGTGGCGATGGACCGGCCGATGGATACCGCCTCGATCAATCCCAGGACGGCCACGGCCAGGGCTTCCGGCGCCAGTTGCCTGAGGGTGGAGAAGGAAAAGTCCGGCAACGACAGGGGCGGCAGCTGGGCGGGGATTTCCCCGATCAGCGCGACGCCATGGGCGGGGCCGTCGAGGAAGATGCTCAGCAGGCTGCCGCCGACCATGGCCATCAGCATATAAGGCGATCGGGGAAACTGTTTCTTCAACGCCAACGCCATGGCCAGGGTGGTCAGCGCGATGGCAACCACGTAACCGTTGACGACATCAATCTTCGAAAAAATCTCCCACCAAGTGTGAATGAAGGATTCTCCCCTGGCAACGTCAATGCCCAGAAAATTCTTCATCTGGCTGGTGGCGATCAGGATGGCGGCGCCGGCGGTGAAGCCGACGACCACGGAATGGGAGACGAAATTGACCAGCTTGCCCAGGCGCGCGACCCCGAACGCAAATTGGTAGACGCCGGCGAGAAAGGTCAGGGTGAGGGCCATGGAAACGAACTGCGGCGATCCCGGTTCCACGTGATTGCTGATGGCGCTGAAGACGACGATGGAAATCGCCGTCGTCGGGCCGGACACCAAATGCCACGACGATCCGAACAGGGCCGCGATGATGGGGGTGACGATCGCCGTGTAGAGCCCGTATTGAGGCGGCAGCCCGGCGATCATGGCGAAGGCCACGCCCTGGGGCAGGACGATAACGGCGCCGGTCATGGCCGCCAAGATGTCGGCGCGCAGAGTCTTCCCGTTGACCCGGGAAATCCAGTTTAAGAAGGGAAACGCTTGTCTGGCGGCGAACAGCCCCAGACCCGAGGCGGACAGTTTGGCGAAGTGCAATTTTCTTCTTTTTAGAACAAAAGGTTATGAGTTATCAAGACATTATGTGAATTTTAAAATAAAGAAGCCCCTTTGTATAGCAAAAAATGCTGCAGTGCACAAAAAAAAGTAATTCAGGGAAAAAACCCGACAACGGTCGTGGCCGGGGGAAACCCCCTGCCCCGGCCCTGGCTCCGGCTTGGACTGAAAGCCCGGGCCCTTGACTCCGCGAGGCCGGGGTAACACCCTCCCCGAGCCCGGCCCATCGGGCTTTTGGGCCCCGGAGTTCCTAAGGACGAAACGATGAAAACCCCGCCCTGGGACCAGCGGATCGCGCGGGTCCTCGTCAAACCCCTGGTCAAATCGCCGGTGACCCCCAACCAGATGACGATGTTCACCCTGGCGGTGGCGGTGGCCGGCGCCGGTTTGTTGGCTACCGGCGATGCCGTCAACGCCGATTGGGGCGCCGGGCTGTTCGTGCTGGCCCGGTTCCTCGACCACTTCGACGGTGAGTTGGCGCGTCAGAAGGACATGACGTCAAGGCTCGGCTATTACCTGGATTACGTTTCCGGCGCCTTGAGCTACGCCGCCCTGTTCCTGTGCATGGGTTTCGGATTCATCGATTCCCCGCTTGGCCCTTGGGCCATCGTTTTAGGCGCGGCGGGGGCCGCCTCGGCGGTGGTTTCCATGTTCACCAATCTGGGCATCGACAAGCATATTGACCTCGAAGGGGAAAAAGACGCCATAGGTTATCCGGGCTTCGCCGGCTTCGAATTGGAGGACGGAATCTACCTGCTGGCGCCGATCACCTGGGCCGGGTTCCTGATGCCGTTTTTCGTCGCCGCCGGGATTGGCGCCGGCGTCTACTGCCTGTGGACCTGTTGGACTCTATTGAGGCTTCGAAGGGGGTAATTTTTTCCGGTACATGGCATAAAAGTAAAGCACCACCAAAGGAGCGATGAAAAAGGCGGCCACCAGCAGCCCTTCCGCCTGCCCGAGCCAGATGAAAACCGGGATCAGCAACACCGCGTCATCGATATCGAAACCGGCGACGCTGGGAAGCTCGGCGGCGCGGGGGCCTTTCAATTCCTCGATCCGCATTACCAGCCACAGGATCGCGGCCACCGAAACCCCGGCGACGAGGCCCATGGGAACGGACAGGAGGCCGAACCCGCCGTCGCGCAAGCCGATGCCGAGGCCGATCAGCACCAGGGCGTTGGAAACCGCGTCGGCGATCATGTCGTAGCGGTGGCCCGAGGCGCTGGTCCGGCCGGTCAGCCGCGCCAGATCGCCGTCGGCCCGGTCGAGCACCACCGACAGCACGAAGACCGCGGCACCGAGGTTCCGCCATTCGGGGCCGATGGCCAGGGCCGCCGCCGCCGCGATTCCGGTCAGCAGCCGCGCCGTGGTCACCTGATTGGGCGTCACGGCGGTGTGAACCAAAGGCTTTACCACCGTGACCCGGGCGAAGCGGTGTATCCAGGTATTGTGGCTCACGGACCGGCGGAGGCCTTTTGGCCCTCGCCCGCCCCCGAGGCGAGGAATTCCCTGAACCGGAGCGCCACTTCGGGCGGCTTGATGGTCGGCCGCCCCAGGTCCTTCATCGAGCCCGGCTGGATACGCATATGGATCAGATGCGGGCCGCGACCCGATTGCGCCGATTTCAGCGCCTCGACGAAACCGCCGAGGCCGTCGCAGCGGTAACACTTCGCGTACCCGCAACCGGCGGCGATGGCGGCGAAATCGACCGATCGGGAAACCGTCGGCTGGCCGCCGGTGGAATCGTAGGTGCCGTTGTCGAGAACGATGTGGATGAGGTTTCGCGGCCCATAGGCGCCGATGGTGGCCAGGGTCCCCATTTTCATCAACGCCGCCCCGTCACCGTCCACCACCACCACCGGATTGCCGGCGTTCAGCGCCACGCCCAGCCCCATGGCGGCGGCGCAACCCATGGACCCGACCTGATAGAGGTGTTGCGGCCGGTCGCCGAGGGTAAACAGCTCGCGCCCGCATTTGCCCGTCGTGGCGATGAGGACGGCGTCATCGCCAACGCCTGACAGCAGCGTTTCCAGGGCCTGCATCCGGGCCGGCAAGGGGCCTTGGTCCAACAGGTCGGCGGCCTCGCCTCTTGGCCGCGCTGGCGGCGCTGACATAGGTTGCGCGCCGTCGTTGCTCCCGTCGTTGCCGCCGTCGTTGCCCCCGGCATTGCCGACATCTCCTTTTTGCATGATCAAGGCGAACGGCAGGCCGGTTTTGTCCATCGCCGCCCCGGCTTCCCCGATCGCCGCCGCGATTTCGCCGCCGTCGGCCGGGAACGGCCGGTGCGGAACCTCCATCAGTTCCAAGAGGTTTGGCGTGATCCGGCCCATCAGCTCGTGCTGGGGTTCGTCGTTAAGCCCCGGCCCGGCCCGCCAGGTGACGATCAAAAGCGTCGGGATGCGGAACGGAAAGTTAAGCGACGTTAAAGGGTTGACGGCGTTGCCGAGGCCGGAATTCTGGCACATGACGGCGGTCTTGTGCCCGGCCAGCCAGGCGCCCGACGCGATGGCCACGGCCTCGCCCTCGCTGGCCGCGGCGACATAGGTCAGCCGCTTGTCGGTAAGGATGCCGTTGATCAGCGGGCTCAGAAAGGAACAGGGAACGCCGGTGTAGAAATCGAACCCGGCGTCGAAACCGGTCCCCAGAAACGCGTCCGCCTGGATCACAAGAACTTGTCCGCCCTGGTGAAGTCGGCGGCGTCGTCGACGTCGAGCCATTGCCCCGGCACGTAGACGGCGCGGATGGACATTCCCTTGTCTACCAATCGCTGCAGCAGGTCGAGCATGCTCGATTGCGGCAGGGTGGCGTCCTCGCCCATGGCCTCGATCTCGGCCCGGACCCACTCGCTTCCTTGCCGGCTCAAGCGGGCGACGCCGATCCATTCGCCGTCGACCTCCCCCGGGTCGATTTCGTTGCCGATACGCTTGACGGTGACAGGATCGTCGTCCAGGTAATCGTCGGAAAACGGCCGCGAGCACGACACCAGATCGCGGACCCAGCCTTCGGCGTCGGATTTCCGTTCCTTCCACAGGGCGTCGACGGCGAGGGTGATGTCGCCATCGCCGGCCATCAATTGATCCAGGTAATGCTGGCGGAAAAGGATGTCGCCATAGGAAATGAAGCAATCGCCCTGGATATGGTCGATGGCGCAGGCGAGGCTGGCGGCTTCACCGGTCGTCGCGTAGAGGTCGTTGTCGCTGAATGTGTTTTTAACGCGCGGGCCGTCGTTGGAGTGAACGGCCAGGACGCCTCCGCCCGGTAGCGGCGCGAGCGCGGGGCGGTTGTCGAGGTGGTTGGTTGAATTAGGCAGCGGCGCCTCGGTGGACCATTTGGCGCCGTCCAACGTCGTGACAAACCCGGCCCACTCTTCGCCTTTGCCGGTCACCAGGGGATGCCGCCGATAAGCCAGCCAGAGCCTGCCGCTGGGCTCGATGGCCAGCCGCGGGAGATCAACTGTGAACAGGCTCTCAAGGCGATCGATTACGACCTGGTTCCCGACGCGCCGATCACGCCGCGCCTCGATGCGTCCGATGGTGTGAACGGCCGGGTGCCCTTGGTCACCCGACCGGGATTCGAAGTCGACCTGTTGGGCATCAACCAACCGGAGAGCCTGGACGCCGACGGACGGCCGTGGGTGTACGTGGTGCTGAACGGACGCGGAACCCTCGTGCTCGAGAATGGCGACGGATCCTGGAAGTTGCGACGCGGCGAGACCTGGCTCTTGCCCGCGGACCTCGGTCGGCATCAGTTCACTTCGGTCGACGGTGACCTCGAGCTCCTGCGCGTGAGCCTGAGTGGGGAAGGGACCTGAGCACCATGGCCAAGAAGGCTCACAAGCAGAGGACCTCCGGACGCGCGGCCTCGGACAGTACGAGCCCGCGCAAGGTGACCGGCCGTCGGCTCCCGGCGCGGACCTCGTCGGCCCGCGAGGAGAAGCGCGGTGTCGAGTTGGTGCGACTCAACAAGTTCCTGGCCGACCATGGCGTCGCCTCGCGGCGGGCCTCCGACGAGCTGATCGTGGCCGGCAAGGTCACGATCGACGGCGAGCCGGTCACCCAGCTGGGGACCAAGGTGGATCCCCACGTGCAGAAGGTCGAGGTGGACGGATTCATC
>JADFNT010000191.1 GCA_022563215.1 Pseudomonadota bacterium | reverse complement strand
GCCGTCGTCCCAAAGCCGGGCGCTGGCGTAATAAGGATGGCCCTGGGCCTCGTACTGATCGAGGATCGGCTGCTTGAAGGCTTGTTCCTCTTCCGCCGTCCAGGTTCCGCCCTTGGCCTCGATGCCGTCGCGCTTGATGGTCGCCAGCACGCCGGCCGCCTGGGCGCCGCCCATCACCGATATCCGGGCGTTGGGCCACATCCACAGGAACCGGGGACCATAGGCCCGCCCGCACATGGAATAATTGCCGGCGCCGAAACTGCCGCCGATGACGACGGTGAATTTCGGCACCCGGGCGCAGGCGACGGCGCTGACCATCTTGGCCCCGTCCTTGGCGATGCCGCCGGCCTCGGCCTGCTTGCCGACCATGAAGCCGGAGATGTTCTGCAGAAACACCAGCGGAATTCTCCGTTGCGCGCACAGCTCGATGAAGTGGGTCGTCTTCAGGGCCGATTCCGAAAACAGGATGCCGTTGTTGGCGATGATGCCGACCGGAATGCCGAAAATGCGGGCGAAGCCGCAGACGATGGTTTCCCCGTAGCGGCGCTTGAACTCGTAGAATTCGGAGCCGTCGGCGATGCGGGCGATGACCTCGCGCACGTCGAATGGCATGCGCCGGTCGGCCGGGATAAGACCGTAGAGGTCCAAGGCGCTGTGCAGGGGATCCACCGTTTCGCGGACATCCAGCCGCACGTCCTTGACCCGGTTCAGGTGGCCGACGGCGCGCCGGGCCAGCTCGAGCGCGTGGTCATCGTCGTCGGCGACGTGGTCGGTGACGCCGGAAATCCTCGAATGCACGTCGGCGCCGCCCAGTTCCTCGGCCGTCACCTCCTCGCCGGTCGCCGCCTTGACCAGCGGCGGGCCGCCCAGAAAGATCGTGCCCTGGCCCTTGACGATGATGCTTTCATCCGACATCGCCGGCACGTAGGCCCCGCCGGCCGTGCACGAACCCATGACCACGGCGACCTGCGGAATGCCGGCCGACGACATCCGCGCCTGGTTGTAGAAGATGCGGCCGAAATGGTCGCGGTCGGGAAAGACTTCATCCTGGGCCGGCAGGAAGGCGCCGCCGGAATCGACCAGATACACGCACGGCAGGTTGTTTTCCTGGGCAATTTCCTGGGCCCGCAGGTGTTTCTTGACGGTGATCGGGTAATACGTCCCGCCCTTCACCGTGGCGTCGTTGGCCAGCACCACCACTTCGGTGCCGCCGATGCGCCCGAGGCCGGTGATGATGCCGCCCGCCGGCACGTCGTCTTCGTAGAGTTGATGCCCGGCCAGGGCGGAGAATTCCAGAAACGGCGCATCGTCGTCCAACAACCGCTTGATGCGGTCCCGAGGCAACAGCTTGCCACGCCCGGTATGTTTTTTCCGCGCCGCCGCGCCGCCGCCTTCCTCGACCTTGGCTAGTTGGGCGCGCAAATCCTCGACCAGCGCCATCATCGCCTCGCGGTTGGCGGCGAAAGAGTTGGATTTCGGATCGAGGTTGGTTTTCAGCGCGCTCATGTTCGAGACCGGGTTCAACCTTCCTTCTTGTTTTTGCTTTTCCGGGGCCGTTCGGCGACCGGGGCGCCGGCTTCCATCCACGCGCCGAAGCCGCCTTCGAAATGGCAGACCGGCTCGAGGCCCATGTTTTGTGCCGTTTGAGTGGCCAGCGCCGAACGCCAACTGGACCGGCAATAGAAGACGAAGGTCTTACCCGACGCGAAGATGTCCTTGTGATACGGGCTTTCCGGATCGATCCAGAATTCGAGCATTCCCCTGGGCGCATGGAAGGCATCGGGGATCATGCCGTCCCGGTCGAGCTCGCGGACGTCGCGGAGGTCGACGAACACATAGTTTTCATCGCCATGATGTTCGAGGGCTTCCTCCAGGGTGATCGTTTTAATTTCGGCCTCGGCCTCGGCGACCATGTCCTTGACCGTTTTTTTCATCACCACCCCCCCGATTTCAGCCACCGGCGGATCATCCACAACCGGTCGGAACCCCAGAAGGGCTCGCCATCGATGATCACGAAGGGCGAACCGAAGACGCCGGCTTCCAACGCCTTTGCCGTCTCGTCCTTGAGCCGCTCCTTGATCGCCGGGTCCTGGACGGCGGCAAGCAGCGCGTCGCGGCCGACGCCGAGGGGTTCGGCGATATCGGCGACGGTCTCGGCCTCGGTGATGTCCCTGCCCTCGCCGAAATAGGCGTGAAAGGCGGCGCCGGCGAATTTCCTGGCCAGCGCCGGATCGTCGTCATCGAGCCAGTAAAAGGCCCGGGCGGCGGCCAGGGTGGCGATCGGAAAATTATCCGGCATCGTCCATGGGACCTTCATGTAGCGCGCCAGGCGGTCCCAGTCGCGGCGGCAGTAATCGCCCTTGACCGGCTGATGGACGAGCGGGACGTTCCCGGTTTCCTTCATCGCGGCGCCGAGCATCATCGGCTTCCACGTCACCCGGCGCCCGAAATCGGCCACCGTTTGGTCGATCTTCTGGGCCGCGAAATAGCCGTAGGGCGACGAAAAATCGAAATAGAACAGGATGGGGCCGCCTACCATGGTATCTCCGTTCCGTCGTAGTTAAGGAAACGCCCGCTGTCGCTTTGCTTCAGCCCGGCGATGACGGCGCGCATGCCGGTGACGCTTTCGGGCGCCTCGATGGCGCCTTCGGGGCCGCCCATGTCGGTCCTGACCCACCCAGGGTGCAACACCACCACCGTGATCCCTTCGGATTTCAGGTCCCCGGCCAGGCTTTTCATCACCGCGTTCACCGCCGCCTTGGACGAGCGGTAGATGAAATCGCCGCTGGAGTCGTTTTCGGCGATCGAGCCCATGATCGACGACAGGGTGATGATTTTCTTCTGCCCGCCCTGGGCGACGCTGGCGGCGAAGGCCGCCGACACGGCCAGGGGCGACATGGCGTTGGTGCGAAAAACCTGTCCCCAGGCGTCGAAATCGATGGTGTCCCGGGTCAGACCCTTGGGCCCGTAGATGCCGGCGTTGTTGATCAGCACGTCGATGGGTTGGCCGGAAAGTTTGTCGGCCAGCGCCGCCACCTGGGATCCATCGTCGACATCCAGGGTTTCGGCGGCAACGTCGCCTTCGACGGCGGCAAGGTCCTTGGCCCCGGCCGGGTCGCGGCAGGCGGCGAACACCCGCCAGCCGTCGGCGGCGTACTGGCGGGTGAATTCCAACCCCAACCCCCGGTTCGCGCCGGTGATCAATACGCTCGGCATGGCATTCTCCTAACGCAACCGCTCGATGGCCATGGCGGTGGCCTCGCCGCCGCCGATGCAAAGCGCGGCGACGCCTTTCGTGTGGCCGTATTTCTGCAGCGCCGCCAGCAGGGTGACGATGATGCGCGCCCCCGACGCGCCGACGGGATGGCCCAGCGCGCAGGCGCCGCCGTGGACGTTGACCTTGTCGTGCGGGATTTCCAAATCGCGCATCGCCGCCATGGTGACGACGGCGAAGGCCTCGTTGATTTCGAACAAATCCACCTCGTCCTTGGACCATCCGGTTTTTTCCAACAGCTTCTCGACGGCGCCGATCGGCGCGGTGGTGAACCAGGCCGGTTCCTGGGCATGGGTGGCATGCCCCCGGATGGCCGCTAATGGTGTAAGTGCACGTTTTTCGGCCTCCGACCGGCGCATCAGGACCAGCGCCGCGCCGCCGTCGGAGATCGAACTGGAATTGGCCGCCGTCACCGTGCCGTCGTCGGCGAAGGCGGGTTTCAGCTTGCGGATCTTTTCCATATCCGCCTTCAGCGGCTGTTCGTCCTTGTCAACGGTGACTTCGCCCTTTCGGGTCTTGACGGTGACGGTTGCGACTTCGGCGTCGAAGGTGCCGTCTTCGATGGCCTTCCGGGCCCGGTTGAGGGATTCGATGGCGAAATCGTCCTGGGCGTCGCGGGTGAATTGGTACGCCGTCGCCGTGTCCTCGGCGTAACAACCCATCAGTTTCCCTTTGTCATAGGCGTCTTCCAGGCCGTCCAGGAACATGTGGTCGAAGACCTCGCCGTGGCCCATGCGGTAGCCCTGCCGGGCCTTGGTCAACAGATAAGGCGCGTTCGACATGCTTTCCATGCCGCCGGCGACGGCAATGGAGGCCGACCCGGCGAGGATCCCGTCATGGGCCAGCATCGCCGCCTTCATGCCCGAGCCGCACATCTTGTTGACCGTCGTGCAGCCAACGTCGTCGGGGATGCCGGCGCCGAAGGCGGCCTGGCGGGCCGGCGCCTGT
>JADFNT010000190.1 GCA_022563215.1 Pseudomonadota bacterium | reverse complement strand
GACGTGGCCGATCGCGACGCCACGGCGCGTTGGATCGAAACCGCCGACGCCGAGCATCCCCTCGATCTGGTGATCGCCAACGCCGGCATCTCGGCTGGCACCGGCGGCCGGGGCGAAAGCGAATCCCAGGCCCGCGACATCTTCGCCGTCAATCTGGCCGGGGTCCTGAATACGGTTTGGCCGGCAATCACGGCGATGCGCGGGCGCGGCCGGGGCCAGATCGCCATCGTCAGTTCCATCGCCGGCTTTCGCGGCCTTCCCGGAACCCCCGCCTATTCGGCCAGCAAGGCGGCGGTCAAGGCCTATGGCGAGGCGCTGCGCGGCTGGCTGGCCGCCGACGGGATCAAGGTCTCGGTTGTCTGTCCCGGGTTCGTCCGCACCCGCATGACCGATGAAAACCCCTACCCCATGCCCTTCATCATCGACGCCGACAAGGCGGCCGGGATCATCCGCCGGGGGCTGGAACGCAACAAGGCAAGGATCATCTTTCCGTGGCCGATGCATCTGGCGGCTTGGTTGCTGGGCGCCCTGCCGCCGGCGTGGAC
Source organism: Pseudomonadota bacterium (assembly GCA_022563215.1). GTDB lineage: Bacteria > Pseudomonadota > Alphaproteobacteria > Rhodospirillales > Casp-alpha2 > Casp-alpha2. The sequence continues at coordinate 3,688 of JADFNT010000190.1, read as the reverse complement.
CGATTCGCTTTTGACACGGGCGCCGAAAAAGGACTGAAGACCCGTTTTATTGGCTTTTTTTGCGGTCGTTTTTAGGCTCAGGCCGGATTTTCCGCCACTTGGCGACGTTCAGGTTGTGCTCTTTCAGGGTCTTGGCGAACACGTGGCCGCCGGTGCCGTCGGCGACGAAATACAATTCCTCGCTCGGGGCCGGCCGCAACACCGATTCCAGGGACGCGCTGCCCGGGTTGCAGATCGGCGACGGCGGCAGGCCCCCGATCAGGTAGGTGTTGAAAGGCGATGGCGTCTTCAGGTCGGCGATGGTCAACGGACGGCTCAAGGGCCGTTGTCCTTTGGTCAGCCCGTAGACCACCGTCGGATCCGATTGCAGCCGCATGCCCTTGGCCAGCCGGTTGAGGAAAACCTGGGCGATGCGCGGCCTTTCCGCCGGCTTGGCGGTTTCCTTCTCGACGATCGAGGCCAGGATCAGGGCATCGCGGGGCGAGTCCAGGGGCAGCCCCGGGGCCCGTTTCGCCCACAGGTCCGCCAGCTGGTCCCGCAACGACGCCGACATCCGCCCGACGATGGCCTGGCGCTTGTCGCCGTAGGAAAAATGATAGGTCTCGGGCAGCAACGCGCCCTCCGCCGGGACCGGCGTGACGATGCCAATCAGGCCTTCGGTGAGGGCCAACTGGGACAGGATTTCCGCCGTCGTCAGGCCCTCGGCGAAGGTCACCCGGCGGACCACGGTGTTGCCGCTTTGCAACGCCCTAAGCACGCCTTCGGGCGATATGGCTGGCGCAAATGCGTATTCGCCGACCTTCAGGGGACCGCCGGCCGACATCCGGGCGGCAACGCGAAGCACCCAAGGCCCGGACAGCACCCCGGCCTGGTGCAGGTCGCGGGCAATGACCTTGGCGCCCGAGCCGCGCTTGATGATGACGGTGACCCCGTCGGCCAAAGGCCCCGGACCCTTGAACTGTGAATAGCCCCAAAATACCCCGCCGCCGCCGACAACCGTCAGCACGGAAAGGGCGGCGGTGAGGATTTTCAGGAAACGGCCCATGGGGCCACCAGCTTAACCGAAATACCAAATACCAAGGATCAAAGAGCCTTGAAAACAAGCGACGCATTGGTGCCGCCGAAGCCGAAGGAGTTGGACAGCACCGTCTTCACCGGGTGTTCCTTGGCCTGGTGCGGCACCAGGTCGATGTTGCTGTCGACGGACGGGTTGTCCAGGTTCAACGTCGGTGGGACCACCCCGTCACGCATCGCCAGAATCGAGAAAATCGATTCGACGGCGCCGGCGGCGCCCAAAAGGTGGCCGATGGCCGACTTGGTGGACGACATGGAAAGCCCGTTGGAATGGCCGGCGAAAACCCGTTCCACGGCGGCCAGTTCGATTTCGTCGCCGAGCGGCGTCGAGGTGCCGTGGGCGTTGATGTAATCGATGTCCTCGGGGTTGGCCCCGGCCCGTTTCAGCGCCGCTTCCATGCACCGCTGGGCGCCGCTGCCGTCTTTCGCCGGCGCGGTAATGTGGTGGGCGTCGCCGGACAGACCAAAGCCGACGACCTCGGCCATGATATTGGCGCCCCGGGCCTTGGCGTGCTCCAGCTCTTCGAGCACCAGGGCCCCGGCCCCGTCGCCCATGACGAAGCCGTCGCGGTCCTTGTCCCAGGGCCGGGACGCCTTTTGCGGAGTGTCGTTGAAGCCCGTCGACAGCGCCCGGGCGGCGCAGAACCCGGCCATGCCGAGCCGGCATACGGCGGCCTCGGCACCGCCGGCGACCATCACGTCGGCATCGTCCAGCATGATAAGCCGGGCCGCGTCGCCGATCGCATGCGCCCCGGTGGAACACGCCGTGACGACGGAATGGTTGGGCCCCTTGAAACCGAATCTGATCGACACGTGTCCCGACACCAGGTTGATCAGGCTGGCGGGAATGAAAAACGGGCTGACGCGCCGGATGTTGCCGCTTTCGACCAGCACCGCGTTCTTGGCGATCTCGTTCAGGCCGCCGATGCCCGAGCCGATCATGACCCCGGTGCGCACCTGGTCTTCCTCGGTTTCCGCCGTCCAGCCGGAATCGGCGACCGCCTGGACCGCCGCCGCCAGACCGTAGACGATGAAATCGTCCATGCGCCGCTGATCCTTCGACGACATCCAGTCATCGGCGTTGAACAGCCCTTCGGCCGTTTCGCCGACAGGCACCTGGCCGGCGATTTTCGCCGGCAGGTCGCTGATATCGAAGGATTGGATGGCGCCGATGCCGGATTTTCCGGCCAGCAGTTTTTTCCAGTTGACCTCAACCCCACACCCCAGGGAGGTCAAAAGGCCCAAACCGGTAACAACCACACGTCTCATTGTTTACTCGCGTTTCAAAGACTACAAGAACAACTTGAATAAACGCCGGTGGCCGGAAAAGACGGCCTGAATCCGATTAAGTCTTAGGAGCTCTGGGTGTTGATGAAGTCAATCGCGTCCTTGATGGTCAGGATCTTCTCGGCGTCCTCGTCGGGGATTTCGCAACCGAACTCCTCTTCGAAAGCCATAACCAGTTCCACGGTATCCAGGCTGTCGGCACCCAGGTCATCGATGAAGCTTGCCGATTCAACCACCTTGGATTCCTCGACGCCCAGGTGCTCCAAGACGATCTTTTTCACGCGATCAGCGACATCACTCATAGTCTTTATTCCTCGACTTGTTTGGTGTTGAAATTCATCTTTCTGGGTGTTGCCCCCTGAACGATTATTTTAAATCCCCCGAATTGAATCCTTTGGGGTGGTAATTCGCCGCTTCCTAACACACTTTTTTTACCTTGGCCAGCGGTCTCGGGACCAATATTGGAATAACCTCCCCCTAACCTCCCCCAACCTCCCCGGTCCCCGGCAAAACCACCAGGGAAGCCCCGGCGGTGGCCTATATCATCGCCATTCCGCCGTTGACATGCAAGGTTTGACCGGTGACGTAGGACGCCTCGTCGCTGGCCAAAAAGACGCACGCGCTGGCGACGTCCGCAGGTTCCCCTAACCGGCCGGCGGGGATGCGGGCGGTCAAATTCTGTTTCTGTTCGTCGCTCAGGCCTTCCGTCATCGGCGTGTCGATAAAGCCCGGCGCGACGCAGTTGACGGTGATGTTGCGGCTCGCCACTTCCTGGGCCAGCGATTTCGACATGCCGATCAACGCCGCCTTGGAAGCGGCGTAATTGGCCTGCCCCGGATTGCCGGTGACGCCGACGATGGAGGTGACGGAAACAATACGTCCCCACCGTTTCTTCATCATCCCCCTTAAACACGCCCGCGACAGCCGGAAAGCGGCGGTCAAGTTCAAGTCCAGGACCGTCTGCCAGTCCTCGTCGGACATCCGAACGGCCAACTGGTCGCGGGTCAACCCGGCGTTGTTGACGAGGATGTCGATCCCGCCCAGGGCCGCTTCGGCGTCCTTGACCAGCGTCTTGGCGCCGTTCGCCGACGACAGGTCGGCCGGCACGGCAAAGGCGCCGTCGCCGAGCTCGCCGGCCAGCGCGTCGAGCGCTCCGGCGCGGGTCCCGGAAAGGCCGACGCGGGCGCCGGCCGCATGAAGGGCGCGGGCGATGGCCCCGCCGATGCCCCCGGACGCCCCGGTGACGAGCGCGTTCTTGTCCATCAGATCAAACATGGTGTCCTTTCATGTTCCTCCCGGGGGTCATGTTCCTCCCGGGGGCCTCTCA
>JADFNT010000189.1 GCA_022563215.1 Pseudomonadota bacterium | reverse complement strand
CGGCAGACGAATGCCTGTTGGCGCGGATGTCGGGAAGGGGCGCCACCTGTTTCGGGCTCTTCGACGACGCCGGCGGGGCGGCGCGCGCGGCGGCGATAATGAGCCAAAACCGTCCCCAATGGTGGGTCCGGGCGGCGCCGCTACTGGACGATACCCGGACATTGAGGACTTAAAAACGGCCAGGGGGACGGCCAGGGGGTGCCCCGGCGGCAAGCCGGGGGCTCAAATGCCTTCGTTGAGGCAATCCTGGAGATGGTTGTCGATTTCGCAGGCAAAGCAGTCGCTGAGCTCAACCCGCGTCACCCGGCCGTTCCTGTGGTCGGTGGTTCGTTCGATGACGTTGAGATTTTCAAGCTTTTCGAGAACCCGGATCACCGTGCGCTTCGGCAGCCCGGTGCCCAGATAGACGTCCGACGAGGTGACGGGAATGGCGGAATAGTTGTTCAAGGCGATAAACAGAATCACGTCCCAGGTTTTGTCGTTGGCGTTTTTTATTGTCCGGCTGGAATCTAATTTCCCGTGAAAGCAGCGGTAAATGGATTCTTTTTGGAACGTCCTGTATTTAATCCGGCGTTTTATGAGTTGGATTTTTCTGTTTTTGTTTTTGCCCTTGGAGGACTCTTTCATCTAATTGTTTTCCTTTGTTTTTTTTCCTCTCCCCTCGTTACATGAACCATCCTAATTTTATTGCCAGTCGGTATATTTTCTTAACCGGTAATTTTAAAGGCTAAAACGCCCTCTATCCAAGCGCGATAGGGAGACAGTATGGCACCTAATTAGTCTTTCGCGTGTTTGTTAACGACACTAATTCTGAATATCAACATATTCAGGGCGAGAATAAATCGTCATGACGGCCAGGAGATTCGGCGGATACACGGTTACAGAGCTAAAAAGGCTTCGGAAAAATGCGGCCGACGGAGGAAAGTTTTATTTGGCCCTGCTCGAATCGGTTCACGACTTTTTCAACCTTGCCGAGGAAGCCGAAGAGCTCGAGGCGGTGATCGAGAAACTGGTATCGGCTTTGGAAAAAGCCGCCGACGAAGTATCGGCCCAGGGCGGAAACGACGCCGCCGTCGCGTTGCTCCGCGATGCCCTGTCCGACCCCAAGGTCAAAAAAATCACCGGCACCTGATCAGCGGTAATTTTCCGTCACCGACTCCCCCCCCGGCTACCCCCCAGTTTCCCCAGGGCCATCCTCCATCGTCCGCTTGCGGGCCTAAACGTTAGCGCCTATGTTCCAGGCGATTCAGGCAATTCCATGGGGCGTAGCCAAGTGGTCTAAGGCACCGGTTTTTGATACCGGCATTTCGGAGGTTCGAATCCTCCCGCCCCAGCCAACAAACCAGGCCCTTGTCGGGGCCTTTTTTGTCGGTTCGCGGTGAGCGGGATCGAGCCTTGTGAGCCCATCGGGAGAACCCAAGGTTCGACGACAAGGCGCGAAGGGCCGCGGGCGCAACGGAGCGAAGGGGAGTAAATCCTCCCGCTTCAGCCATGTCAAAAAGCGCCCATGTTCGCAACAACACCGTAACCCTAAGGAACCCAAGCCATAAGCGATGGAGAGGGGAAACTAGCCCCCCGGGGGTCGCGGGGGCGACCCCCTCATATTTCACCCCCCGGGGGTCGCGGGTGCGACCCCCGCATATTTACACCCCCCGTGGCCTCCCGGGGGTTTTCCCGGTTTGCCGGCCGATTTTGCGGCCAATGCCAGGCCGGTTGGAAGTGGTTCGCCGGGTTAACTAATTTAACTTATTAATCAATTTAACAAAATCTATCTATCTAACTATCTATCTATTTTAATCTTTAAAATCCTCACCAATTTTTGTAGAATCGCCAAGGATTTAAGCAATGAAAGGGGCCCGCCATGGACCGGCTCGACCTTTCCCGGGACGTTCGGGCAAGGCTTTCCGAACTCAGCCGCCAGGGCGGCGAAACCGAAGACCGGCTCCTGCGACGGCTTCTGGGCCTTGCCGGGGAGCATCCCGGCGGCGGTTCGGCGACGCCAAAAACCGCCGTCTCCGGCTTCGAGCCCGGCTTCGTGGATACCACCTACGGCATCCTCTTCCCCGAGGATTTTGAGATTTCGCGCACCTACAAAGGCCGCCCCTATGCCGCCCGGGTGGTACGGGGCCGGTGGCGGCTCGATGCCGACGGCCGCGCCTACGACAGCCTCAACCAGCTTAGCCAGGCCGTCATCGACGGCAACGAAAACACCTGGATGTTCTGGTTCTACCAGGCCCCGGACGGGGCCCGGCGGCGCATCGCCGAGCTCCGCGACCCGGCCCTGGTGCAGCGCCGGCCGCGACGGAAACGCCGCCGCCATTCCTCTTCCCCGGCCCCTTCCCCGGCCCTGGCCCCGATGCCCGCAACCCCGCCGCCGGTGAAAGCGAAAACGCCCTCACCGGCAAAGCCGCGCCCCGATCCTTCCCTGGCCGATCCCGTCTCGCCATTGGGGGTCCCTGCTGGTCCCCCTCGGCAATTGGCGGACGCCGGCGCCTCTTCCCGGCCGCGGCCGCCGGCAGGCGGCATGGCCTGGGAGCCGGCGCCGAAACCGAAACGCGATTGACGCCAACCTGATCGCCAAGGCCGTCATTGCCCTGAAAAACCGTCCTTCTCCCCCGTAACCTCCGCCGCCGACAGGGGACGTCATGGCGTCGAAGACCATGGAACGGGTCATCGCCGGGCTGTTCCTGGCGATCGGCGCGGTCATGCCGTGGATCGTCCACAGGCCGGTTTGAGGCGAAGGCTCAACCCTTCTCCGGCTCCAGCTTCAGCGACGCCGAGTTGATGCAATAGCGCAGGCCCGTCGGTTGCGGCCCGTCGTCGAAGACGTGGCCGAGGTGGGAATCGCACCGGGAACACAGCACCTCGGTGCGGGTCGAGAATAGGCTGACGTCGCTTTTTTCGGCCACCGCGCCGTCCGCCGCCGGTTTCCAGAAACTCGGCCAGCCGGTGCCGGAATCGAACTTGTTGGACGACAAAAAAAGCGCCTGCCCGCAGCAGACGCAAAGGTAAGCGCCGCTCTCCTTGCAGCCGTCGTATTCGCCGGAAAACGGCCGTTCGGTCCCTTTTTCGCGGCACACCTCGAACTGCTCGGGGGTCAGGCTCTTCCGCCACTCGGCGTCGGTTTTGTTGATTTTTTCCATCAGTTCCACCTTTCCCGTCTGCAAACCCCGAGGATGCCACAACCGGGGAAATCTCGCCAGGGGATAGGGAGGGGACATGGAGGGTTGACCCCTAGAATGAGACGGATTTTCAGCCGTTTCTGACATATCCTGAAACATTTCGATGCATCCTGAATCTTTAACCCCCGGCGCAAACCCGTTACGCTAGTGAAATAGAAACCCTGGGAAACGACGGACGATCGCGGAATCGGCCCATGGCCAGAACCTCTCGGAAAAAAGCCCCCAAGGGCAACGGGACGCAAAAACGCAACGCCAAGCGCAACGGACCGACCCTGCGCGGCCGCATGGCCAGGATTCGGAACGAGCTTTCGGGTCTTCGGGTGGCCAACGGCAACGGCGACCTGTTCCGGTCCACGATCGAGCAGTTGGAAGCCCTGGCCGGCGAGATCGCCGAGGCCGCCGACAAGGTGATGACCGCCGGCGAAGCGATACAGAAATCCGCCGATACCATCGCCGCCCGGACCAAGGACCGGACCACCAAGACCCACGTCAACCGGATCGTCAAGAACACCGGCGATTTGTTCGAGGCCTGCTCGTTCCAGGACATTACCGGCCAGCGCATCGGCAAGATCACCCGCACCGTCGGCGCCATCGAGGACGGCTTTCACTGCGTCGCCACCCTGGCCGGCGGAAAAGGGGGTAAAAAAAGGGCCGCCAAATCCATCGACCGCATCGACGGCGGCATCGTCCTCGAAGGCCCGCAAATCGACGGCCCCGCGGTTTCACAGGCTGACATCGACAAGTTTTTCGACTAACCGCGCCCCGGCGCCAAAAAAAGGGCTGTCCTGGAAAATCAGCGTTATCTAGGACGGCCCCTTCTTTTTTTGCTTTTTGTTGTTCCCCTTTTTGGCGCTTTCTTCGGCCATCTTCACATAACCGTCCCGGGTCTGCGGCAGTTTGCGGCCCAGCACCTGCGAGGCGACGACGGTGCGCAGGATCTGCACCGTGCCGCCGCCGATGGTGAACATGCGGGCGTCGCGGACCATGCGCTCCAACGGAAAATTGCGCGAATAGCCGGCGGCGCCGAACACCTGCAGGGCGTCGTTGGTGACCCGGATCGCCGTTTCCGAGGCCAGGATCTTGGCC
>JADFNT010000188.1 GCA_022563215.1 Pseudomonadota bacterium | reverse complement strand
AAGGCCGGCAGGGCAAAGAGGGCGATGCCGGCGATCACGTAAAACAGCCCGGGCGGAATTTGATCCCGGGCGGCGTCTTCTTTTTCCGCCGCGCCGCCGAACAACAGCCTGGCCAGCACCAGGGCGATGGCCGGGAGTTCGGGCAGCAGGTAGTGGAACTGCTTGCCGCTGATGGCCGAAAAAATCACCAGCGCCGGGATCAACCAGGCAATACAGAACCGGACCCCGCCGTCCCTGCCCAGGGCCATCCGCAACCGCCCCGCCGCCCGCCAGGCGGGCGGCCACAGCACCCAGGGCAGCAACAACACCGGCAGCGCCGCCCCATACCACCACCATGGCTGACGGTGGGCGAACGACGAGACCACGCGGCCCGCCGATTGGCCCCAGAAGATGGCCTCGCGGTAGGCCTCGCCCCCCGCCATGCCGGCCGGGACGGCCCAGGCGAGGCCGATGGCGGCGCCGAGCGCGACGGCGCCGAACACGCCCAGGTACCAGCCGCCTAATCGGCGTTCCCCACCACCCGTCAAGGCCGGGCCCCACCACGGCGCCAACAGGGCCACGGGCAGGATATGGACGAGAATCGCCGGTCCCTTGGCCAGGACGCCGAGGCCGATGCCGAGGCCCATGAGAACAAAATTCGCCCAGCCACCGGCCCGCCACGCCCGAACCATGCCGATCAGGCCCAAAAGCGTACAAAAGGCCAGAATCATGTCGAACATGGTCAATGTCGCAAACAGGGCCCAGAACAGGCCGCCGAACAGAACCAGGGGCGCCATGCGGGCCGCCGGGGCCGCTTCGGGCCACAATTCCCGGGCCAGGCGGGCGGTCAGGAACAGGCTCCCCAGTCCGAACAGCGGCGCCACCAGGCGCGGCCACCATTCGTTGACGCCGAAGACGGCCCAACCGAGGTGGATCAGCCAGAACAGCAGCGGCGGTTTGTGGCTGTAGGGTTCGCCGTTGAGGTGCGGAACCAGGAAATTGCCCTCGCGCCACATGTCCCAGGCGACCGCCAGGTAACGGGTTTCGTCGACCGGCATCAAGGGCCGGGAGGCCAGCGCCGCGGCCATGACCAGGAGCCAAAGCCCGGACCATAACAGAGGCGGCCAGTTGCGCGGCATCATCGGCGGCGCCTCACGGGTTGCCGGCCGGCCGGCTTTCAACGTCGGAACCGGGACCGGGCTTCTCTTCGGGGCCGCCGTTGCCGCCGTTGCCGCCGAATTGTTTTTCGACTTCTGCATCGAAGCTCTTGCCGTGACGGTAGCGGCGATAGAGGTGGATGCCGAGGAGGCCCGAAACGACGAACAGAACGGCACTGAAGGCTATCCGGAACCCGGGATCGAGACTGATGCCGCTGCCGAGAAGGGCGAACACCACCATTTGCGGCACGTATCCGATCGCCGAGCCGGTGAAGAAAGGCACCGCCCTGACGGCGGAAACCCCGGCCGCCAGGTTGGTGGCGAAATTGCTGCCGAGCGGCAGGAAGCGGATCAACAGCGTCATCGCCAGGGGGTTGTCGCTGAGGAACCCGTCGATGCGGCGGATTCTGTCCGAGAACCGGCGGGCCACCATGTCGCGGCCGAGAAGCCGGGCAAACAGGAAGGCGGTGATGCAGCCCAGCGTCGTCGCCGCCAGGGCCAGACCGGTCCCCAGCGCGAAGCCAAAGGCATAACCGCCCAGGAAAGCGACCAGTTGCCGGGGCAGGCCGACGGACGTCAACGCCCATCCCAGGGCGAGGAACAGGGCCAGGCCCTGAACGCCTTGGCCGCGGACATAGGTATCGATCCAGGCTTGGTCGAAAACGGCGCCTATCTCCGTGGTCTTGATCAGCACCCCAAGCACCACCACGGAGACGAACAGGACCAGGCCGCGGATCAGGATCTTGGCGCTCATGACCCGGCCTCTTCGCTCGCGCAGTGGTCGATTTCCGGCGCCACGGCCCTCCGTTTCAGCCACCGGGCGCCGAGGCGGTCAACGAATCCCGAACCTTCGCCGTTGCCGAGGATGCCGGGGGCCGGCGTTCCGGGGCGGCGTTGCAGCCACATGACGCCGAAAAGATCGACAATCCCCACCCCCAGGCGGTCGAAGACGCCGTATTTGGTGGCCCCGTGTTGGCGCGCCCGGTGGTTGACCGGAACCGACACCACGCGCCCGCCCTGGCGCAGCATCAACGCCGGCAGGAACCGGTGCATGTGGTCGAACCCGGGCATGGCGAGATAGGCCGGGCGGGAGAAAACCTTCAAACCGCAGCCGGTGTCGGGCGTGTGGTCGCCCAAAAGCGTCCCGCGGACGGCGTTGGCGACCCGCGAAGACGCCCGCTTAAGCAGCGAATCACGGCGCTTTTGCCGCTCCCCGGTGACCAACAGCTTATCCGGGTTATCGGCTTCCCGGAAACGGTCGAGCAATGCCGGGATATCGGCGGGGTCGTTCTGCCCGTCGCCGTCAAGCGTGATGATGATCCCGGCCCGGGCTTCGTTGACGCCGGTGGTGATGGCGGCGCTTTGGCCGGCGCCGGAACGGTGGCGAATGACGCGAAGCTCGGGGCAGGCCCGGGCCTGATCGCCGAGGACCTCGGGCGTGGCGTCGTCGCTGCCGTCGTCGACGATGACGATCTCGTAGGGTTGATGGGCTGTCATCACGGTTTTCAACTCGGCGATCAAGGGGGGGATATTGTGGGCCTCGTTTCTAACCGGAACGACGACCGAGAAATCCGGGACGCTGGTGGCCTGTATCATCTAAATTATACCCATACGACGGCGTTGGTATAACCCCCGGCCCCTTCAACTGAAAGCCTTTTCCCGCTTGCGCCTTGGCCTTGGGAAACGGCGATCAGGAATCGGTTTTCGCCGTCAGCCGGTCGAGCCTCAGCCGGTGCCGGGAATCGGTTAAACGCCGGGCACCGCCGAGGACGGCGGCGAACGATCCCAGCCCGGTGCCGCCGCCGATCAGAAACATGATCAGGATCTGGTATTTGACCGCTTCCACCGGTTCGACCCCGGCCAGGATTTGCCCGGTCATCATCCCCGGCAGCGCCACCAGCCCGGTCGCCGACATGGAGTTGATGGTCGGGATCAGCGCCGCGCGCATGGCGTCCCGGGTAATGCCGCGCATCGCTTCGGAGGCTTCGGCGCCCAGCATCAATTGCGCCTCGATGGCCGGGCGCTGCTGATGGGCGCCGGAAACCAGCCGGTCTAGCCCCAGACTGACGCCGTTCATGGTGTTGCCGAGGATCATGCCGAGGATGGGAATGGTAAAGCGCGGGTCATACCAGGGATCGGCGTGGATCTGCGTGGTCAGCGCGAAAACGGTGACGATGGTCCCCGCCGCCATCATCGAACCGGTGCCGATCCCGTACGACCAGAAGCCCTTGAAGCGCCGTTCCTGGCGGGCCATCGCCTCGCGCCCGGCAAACAGCACCATGACGACGGCGGCGAACCCGGTGAACAGCGGCGAGGTCACGGCGAACAGCGCCTTCAGCACCAGCCCGACCAGGGTCAACTGGACGACCATGCGGGTGCCGGCGACCACCAGCCTTTTTTCAAGCCCCAGGCGGAGCCTCCACGACAGCCCGGCGTTAAGGACCAGCAACAACGACGCCAGTCCGATGTCCCAATAGCTAAGGGTGATAAAATTCATCACCCGGCCCCTGGTCCCGGCAACGGAGTCAAGGCGCCGGCCTCCATGCGGAGATGCTTCGACGCCATCCGCCCAGCCTGTTTGGTGTCGTGGGTGACCAGCATAATCGCCGTCCCATCGGCAAGACGCTCATGCAGCAAGGTTTCGACCTTGGCCGCGGCGTCGGGGTCGAGGCCCGAGGTCGGCTCGTCCAACAGCAGCACTCGAGGGCTCGCCAACAGCGCCCGGGTCAGCGCCAGGCGCTGTTTTTCCCCCGTCGACAGCCTGGCGACCTCCCATTCCAGGGCTTCCGCCGAAAGGCCGAGCCGCATCATCAAGGGGGCGGCGATGTCCGGGTCGGGAAAATGACCGCCGACACGGTCCGCCCACCACCCGGCCTCGGCCGGCACGTAAACCACCTGGCGGCGCCAGGAGGGAGCGGGAATGGATTCCCGGGACTGTCCTGCCAAGGACACCTCGCCCTCGTTGGGGTCGAGATCGGCGATGGCGCGCATCAGGATCGACTTGCCGGAACCCGAAGGACCGCTGAGGGCGATGCATTGGCCCTCGGCCAGTTCCAGGTCCACGGGCTCGAGTCCGGGACGGGTAAGGTGGCGGATTATTAACAAAGAGGCCCCTCCATGCTGCATATTGGCGCTGCCGCCGGTTGTCGACAA
>JADFNT010000187.1 GCA_022563215.1 Pseudomonadota bacterium | reverse complement strand
GCGGCGGCACGTGTCACCTGATGGGACTGCTGTCTTCGGGCGGGGTGCATTCCCACCACGATCATATGGTGACCCTGTCGGCCATAATCGCCCGCGAGGGCGTGCCGGTGGCGTTGCATGCGTTCCTCGACGGCCGCGACACGCCGCCCAAAAGCGCCAAGGACTTTATGGCCGAACTGTTGGACGCGACAAAGTGGGAGGACTGGGCCGGAAACTTCCGCGTCGCCACCGTTTCCGGGCGCTATTACGCCATGGACCGGGACAACCGCTGGGACCGCATCGAAAAGGCCACCCGGGCCCTTGTCGAGGCATCCGGCGACCGGGCGGTGGACCCCATTGTCGCCGTCCAGGCCAGCTACGCCCAGGGCGTCACCGACGAATTCATGGTCCCGGCGGTGATCGGCGATTACGCCGGCATGAACGACGGCGACGGCCTGTTGATGGCCAATTTCCGTGCCGATAGGGTGCGCCAGATTCTCACCGCCCTGGCCGATCCCGGTTTCGGCGAGTTTGACCGGGAGAAAGCTCCCGATTTCCCGGCCCTTCTCGGCATGACCGAGTATTCCTCGGCCCTGAACGGCCTTTTCGGCGCCCTGTTCCCGGCCGAGATCCTGGAAAACATCCTCGGCCAGGTCGTCGCCGATAACGGCCTGACCCAGCTCCGCATCGCCGAGACGGAAAAATACGCCCACGTGACGTTCTTCCTTAACGGCGGGCGTGAAGAGGAATTCCCCGGCGAGGAAAGAATCCTGGTGCCGTCGCCCAAGGTCGCTACCTATGACCTGAAGCCTGAAATGTCGGCCGACGAGGTCACCGACAACCTGGTCCAGGTCATCGGCGAAGGCAGTTTCGACCTCATCGTCGTCAATTACGCCAACGGCGACATGGTCGGCCACACCGGCATCCTGGAGGCCGCCGTCAAGGCCGCGGAATGCATCGACCGCTGCCTCGGCCGCCTGGAAGAGGCGGTGACGGAAGCCGGCGGCGTGCTGTTGATTACGTCCGATCACGGCAATTGCGAAAGGATGCTGGATGAAGATGCTGATCAACCCTACACGGCGCACACCATGAACCTGGTGCCGGTGTTGATGGTCAACGCGCCGGATGGGGTGGGGGGACTCCGGGACGGGCGTCTTTCGGACATCGCGCCGACGGTTTTGGAGCTTCTGGGGCTGGCGCTACCGGACGAGATGACCGGGCGCTCCTTGATCGAAGCCCCCCAGGAGGCAGGCGGCGCCAAACCCGCCGCGGCCCAATAAAGCGGGCCGGTGGACGTGAATATCAATAAAATCCAATGCATTAATGGGTTTCGGGCCTTTGTCGCCGCGATGTTGTTGGCGACGGTCTGGGTGGTTCCGGCGGGGGCGGCATCCGACAAGGCCGCCGCTGGCAAGGACGGCAAGAACGCCGGCCAACGCCTCGAAGAGGTCAAGCGCGCCCTCGGCCAAGGCCGCGAAAAGGCGCGGCAACTGAAAAAGAAAGCCCAGGCCATCGAACGGGATCTGGCGACGCTGCGCCGCGACATGGTCGCCGCCGCCCACATCATCCAAGAACAGGAACGCCGGGCGACGGGGCTGGTCAAGGCACTGGTCGAATTGAAGGCCGAGGAAGAGGCCAAGCTGGCCCGGCTCGCCGCCCGGCGCGGGCAGCTTGCCGGTATCCTGGTTGCCCTGCAGCGGGTTGCCCGCTATCCGCCGGAAGCCCTGATAGCGCAGCCCATGCCCCCCGCCGATACGGTGCGCAGCGCCATTCTGTTGCGCGCCGTGGTGCCCGAAATCGAGAGCCGGGCGCGCCGCCTGCGCGACGACCTGGAGAGCCTGTCCCAGGCGCGGCGCGAGATGGCGGAAAAAAAGACCCAACTGGCCAATATCACCGCCGGCCTGGAAAACGAGCACAAGCGATTGGCGGTGTTGTTCGGCCGGAATACCGCGCTCAAGCACCGGACCCTGGCCGAAAGGCGGACGGAGGCGCGGCGCTTGAAGTCCTTGGCCGGCGAGGCGGCGACCCTGCGCGAGCTATTGAACCGTCTGAACAAGCCGCGCCGGACCGCGCCCCGGCCTAAACGCCCAAGGGCCGAAAGAAGGGCAGTTCCCGAAACCGGCAAAACCGTGGCCGGACTGCCGGCCGGGCTGACCGGGGCGCCGATCAGCGGCCAGCGCGGCAAACTGCCGCCGCCCGCTGTCGGGCGAATCGTCGGCCGGTATGGTCAAACGACGCCGACGGGCTTGACCAAGAAGGGTATTTCCCTGCAAACAGCCCCCGGGGCCCAGGTCGTGGCCCCTTATGAAGGGCGCATCGTTTATGCCGGTTTATTCCGTGGATATGGTGAACTCTTGATCATCGAACACGGCGAGGGATATCATAGCCTCCTTTCCGGTCTGGCCCGGATCGACAGCACGATGGGCCAATGGGTGGTGGCCGGTGAACCCGTCGGCGTCATGGGCCGCCCCGATAACGCAAAACCGGTCCTCTACGTCGAACTCAGGCGCAATGGTCAGCCGATCAACCCGTTACCGTGGCTGTCGGCGCAAAGATAAGGTAAGCGAATGAAAACACGGATGTTACTGGCGGCGGGCGCCATCGCTCTTTTGGTCTTTCCGGCCCAGGCCGCCGAGAAAAAGAAAAACGATGCCGATACCTATCGGCTGCTGAACCTTTTCGGTGACGTTTTCGAGCGCGTCAGGTCCGATTACGTGGAAGCGCCGACGGACCAGGAAATGATCGAAGCCGCGATCGCCGGTATGCTGGCGGCGCTGGACCCCCATTCGTCCTACCTTAACGCCAAAAGTTTCCGCGACATGCAGGTCAACACCCGGGGCGAGTTCGGCGGCCTCGGTATCCGCGTCACCATGGAAGGCGGTTACGTCAAGGTGATCTCGCCGATCGACGACACGCCGGCGTTTCGCGCCGGGATCAAGCCCAGCGACCTGATTTCGCACCTTGACGGCGAAAGCGTCCAGGGCCTGACCCTCAGTCAGGCGGTCGACAAGATGCGGGGCAAGGTCGGCAAGGACATCAAACTGACCATCCTTCGCGAAGGCATGAAACCCTTCGACGTCACCATCACCCGGGCGGTGATCAAGATCACCTCGGTGCGTTCGAAGGTGGAAGAAAAAGTCGGCTACATCCGGATTACTTCCTTCAACGAGCAGACGGAAAAGGGCCTGAAGAGGGAAATGGCCAAGATCAAGAAAGAGATCGGTAGCGACCTTCAGGGGATCGTCCTCGATTTGCGCAACAATCCCGGCGGGCTTTTGGATCAGGCCATCGCCGTCGCCGACGCCTTCCTGGACAAGGGCGAAATCGTTTCGACCCGGTCCCGCCGGCCCGAAGACACGCAACGCTTCAACGCCAAGCCTGGCGACCTGAGCGATCAATTGCCGATGGTGGTGTTGATTAACGGCGGTTCGGCCTCGGCTTCGGAAATCGTCGCGGGCGCCCTTCAGGACCACCGCCGCGCCGTCATTCTCGGCACCAAGTCCTTCGGCAAGGGCTCGGTACAGACGATCATGCCGTTGCCGGGACACGGCGCCATGCGCCTGACCACGGCGCGCTATTACACCCCGTCCGGGCGTTCCATCCAGGCCAAGGGAATCGAGCCCGACATCAAGGTCGAACAGGCCCGCATCGAAAGCATTGAGACGCCGAAACGGCGCCGCGAATCCGATTTCCGCAACGCCCTCGATAACGGGGACAAAAAGGGCCAGGGAAAAAAACCGGATGCCAAGCCGCAGGCCAGTAAATCCAAAACCGGCGCCGAGGACGAAAAGCCGGCGGATAAGCAGGATTATCAACTCTCCCGCGCCCTGGATCTTTTGCGCGGTTTGGCGCTGTTATCGGGTAAAATGGTAACGACGACCAATTAACGAGGCGGCCGGGCGTTTATACGCTTGAGCCGGCATAAACCACCCCGGGGGGAATGAACGGACAGCCAAAGGGGTGAGAACGTGAAGATTCCGAAACTGCCGAAACTGCCGAAACTGCCGGGCCTTCCGAAGTTCCCGAAGGTGTCGAAGCTGACGTCCCTGTTCAAGAAAAAGACGGACATCGACGACGACGACGAACTCGACGACTCCGACAAAGACGCCGGGGACGCCGGGGATGCCGAAGAGGCGCCCGGCGGCTCCAGTGACGCGCCGCCCTCCGATGACGGCGACGACCCCGATTTTGGCGATGACGGCGATGACGACGACGATGACGACCTCGACGAAAAAGAACGACGCAAACCCCTGATGATCGCCGCCGCCGGGGCTTTCGTGCTGTTCGCCGGTATCGCCGGCGGCGCCGGGTGGTGGTATTTCAGCGGCGACGAGGCCGGCCCGGCGAAGACGGCGGCCA
>JADFNT010000186.1 GCA_022563215.1 Pseudomonadota bacterium | reverse complement strand
ATTTGAAACTGCTGGCGGCCGCCGGCGTCTGGATCGGTTGGAGCGGACTTTGGCCTTATTTGCTCCTGGTGACGTTACTGGGCGGCGCCTTGGCGATGGCTGTCCTGATCGCCCGCAAATTTAAGCGGAAAATACCGCTGATCTCTTCCCTTTGGTGGATGAACGAGGATGCCGCCGGGGCGCACCCCATCCCCTACGGATTAGCCGTCGGGGTGGCGGCGATAATCATGTTTTCGAAAAACCCGGCGCTGCCGCAATCCTGGACCACGGTGCTTAGCTGGTAAATCGGGAGAACCCCTTCCCGCGGCCCGCCCGGCGGGCCGGCAAGAAGCCGTAAGCCGGTCTCCCAGACACCGGGTTTTCCGGCTCCCGGGAAGGCAATTCAGGTCACTTGGCGGCGCACTTGGTGACGACGATGGCGAGCGTCTTGATGGCGTCGCTCAGTTGACCCTGCTGAAACCAGATGACGCTGGCCAGCGAGAGGATGATGATGGCCATGCATACGCCGGCGATATTGGAAATAGCAGGTGGTGGATCGGCTTCCTTAGCGTTTGCATACCCGTTTGCTGCAGCCATGACATTCCCTTTCCAAAAATAAACATTGGCCCCCGACAATGGGGTGAAAAGGTATCCCTCCACCAGGGTCGGGGCAATCTTCCATGAGCCCGGACCGCGAATGAAGGCGGGGGCCAAACACCTATTTGGCTAGAGCAAATCCCGAGCGAATGGACTCATTCGCGACGACGAATTTGTGGTTAAAACAAATAGATAGGGCATTTCCGGTGAACCAATGTGAACCGGAAATGCCCTAGCCGGTGGCGGCCTGGCGGGCCTGGCGTTTGCGTTCGTGCGGACACAATGAGCGTTTTCTTAGGCGAATGTGCCGGGGCGTGACCTCGACCAGTTCGTCGTCCTGGATATAGGCGATGGTCTGTTCCAGCGACATGCGCCGGGCCGGCGTCAGGCGCACTGCCTCGTCGGTGCCCGAGGCCCGGATATTGGTCAACTGCTTGGCCTTCATGGGGTTGACCTCGAGGTCGTTGCCGCGGCTGTTCTCGCCGATGATCATGCCTTCGTAGACGGCGACGCCGGAATCGATGAAAATCGCGCCCCTGTCTTCCAGGTTCATCAACGCATAGGCGACGCTGTTGCCGGCGGAGTTGGAAATCAGCACCCCGTTGTGGCGCCCGGCAATGGGTCCGACGTGGGGGCCGTATTCCCGGAACATGCGGTTCATGATGCCGGTGCCCCGCGTTTCGGCCATGAATTCGCCGTGATAACCGATCAGGCCCCGTGACGGTGCGACGAAACGCAGCCGCACCTTGCCGCCGCCGGACGGGCGCATTTCCTCCATTCGGCCCTTGCGTTTCGAGATCGCCTCGACTACGGCGCCGGAAAATTCCTCGTCGACGTCGACCAGCACGTCTTCAAAGGGCTCCAGCAACTGACCCGTATCCGGGTCCTCGCGGGTCAGCACCTGGGGCCGGCCGATGGACAGCTCGAACCCTTCGCGGCGCATGGTCTCGATCAGGACGCCCAACTGCAACTCGCCGCGGCCCGCCACCTCGAAGCCGTTGGCGTCCTCGGTTTCGCGGATGTGGATGGCGACGTTGCCTTCGGCTTCGGCCATCAGCCGCGCCCGGATGACGCGCGACGTCACCTTGTCGCCGTCGCGCCCGGCCATCGGCGAGTCGTTGATGGAAAACACCATCGCCAGGGTCGGCGGGTCGACCGGCTCGGTGGGGATCGGCTCGGTCACGCCAAGGTCGCACAGGGTATCGGCGACGGAAGCCGTCGGGAAGCCGGCGATGGAGACGATGTCGCCGGCGTGCGCCGTTTCGACCTCGGTACGGTCCGGCCCCAGGAAGGCCTGCACCTTGGTCACCCGCGCCTGTTCTATCTTGCCGCCGTCCCGGTTCAGCGCCTGCACGGTGGCGTTGGCGGTCAGCGAGCCCGACTGAATGCGCCCGGTCAGCACCCGGCCGAGGTAGGGGTCGCTTTCGAGGGTCGTCACCAGCATGCGGAAGGGACCGTCGGGCTCGACATCGGGAGCGGGGACGTAGTCCACGACCTTGTCGAACAGGCAGGCCATGTCGTCGCCGCGAACGTCCCCATCCTCGGACGCCCAGCCCTCCTTGGCCGACGCGAACAGGATCGGGAAATCCAGTTGATCCTCGTTGGCGTCGAGAATGGCGAACAGGTCGAAGACCTCGTCATGGACCGCGTCGGGCCGGGCGTCGGGCTTGTCCATCTTGTTGACGACGACGATCGGCTTGAGACCGAGATTCAAGGCCTTCTGGGTGACGAACTTGGTCTGCGGCATCGGGCCTTCGGAGGCATCGACCAGCAGCAACACGCCGTCGACCATGCCCAGAATGCGTTCCACCTCGCCGCCGAAATCGGCATGGCCAGGCGTGTCGACGATGTTGATGCGCACGCCCTTCCATTCCACCGCCGCGCACTTGGCGAAAATGGTGATGCCCCGTTCCCTTTCCAGCTCGTTGCTGTCCATGACCCTTTCGGCGACCTGCTGGTTGTCGCGGTAGAGCCCGCTTTGGTGCAGCAGCGCATCGACCAGGGTCGTCTTGCCGTGGTCGACGTGGGCGATGATGGCGATATTGCGGATATCCAACGTCTCAAGTCCTTGGTATTGGCAGGCGCGACCGCCCGTTTCGTGGGAACGGCGCCCAGGCTGACATGGTGAGGTTGCCGGGAGCCAGCGCCGGGCTGGCCCGGTGGCGCTTGATATAGGCTTTCGGCCGGTCACGTCAAGGCTGCCTCCTCTATGAGGGCCCCTGAAATTTTTTCCGCTATACTGCGCCGATGACGACGCCCTCTGATCATTCCCCTGGCGACAATCCCTCCGGCGATCATTCCCTCGGCGACCGTTCGCAAGCCATCGAAGAGGGCCGCCGACACCATCACGCCGGGCGTCTCGACGAAGCCCAGGCCATCTATGAGCGCGTCCTCGCCGAGGCGCCGGAAAACGACCCGGAAACCGCGCAAGTGCTGCATATGCTCGGCGTCGTCGCCTTGCAGCAGGGCCGCCTGGACAAGGCGCTGGAGCGGATCGAAAAGGCCCTGGCGCTCAACCCAAGCTTCGCCGCCGCCCACAATTCCGCCGGCTCCGTCCACCAGCGCCTGGGGCGCACCGGCGAGGCCATCGAGTCGTTCCAGGCCGCCGTCGAGGCCGACCCCGAATACGGCAACGCGCACTTCAACCTCGGCACCATGCTGCTGGCCCGCCACCAGCACAACGAGGCGGCGCGGGTCCTGGCGCGGGCGGCCGAACTGCAGCCCGACCTTGCCGAGGCCCACCTCAAGCTCGGCGTCGCCTACAAGTCCCTGGGCCGCCACGGCCAGGCGATCGAGGCGCTGGAGCGGGCGGCGGAACTGAAGCCCGGTTTCGCCGACGCCTACTCAAGCCTCGGCAACGTCCATGCCGCCATCGGCGAATTGGAGAAGGCCGAGGGGGCCTACAGGAAAGCCGTCGACACCGACCCCGGCTCCCACGCCGCCCACTTCAACCTCGGCAACGTCTTGGGCAGGCTCGGCAAGCGGCCGGACGCGATTGCCTCTTATGAACGCGCGTTGGAGATCGAGCCCGGTTTCGCCGACGCCCAGGGAAACCTGGCCGAGGCCCTTTTCGAGGCCGGCGAGCGCGAAAGGGCCTTCGAGGTCTTCAGGAAGGCCATCGAGGCCCACCCGGCGGAGGCCGTCCTGCATTGGATGTTCGCCTCGGCGCTGCTCAAGGCCGGCGACCTCGACGCCGCCCTCGAAACGGTCGACTCTGGCCTCGATGCGGCCCCCGGCAGCACCCGGAATTTGTCTTTGAAGGCGGCGGTGCTGACGGCGCGGGGCGAGGGCGAGGCGGCCCGCGCCCTGGTCGATTTCGACCGCTTCATCGAAGCGGAGCGGATCGGGCAGGTGCCGGGGTTCGACAGCGTCCGGGCCTTCAATGTTGCGTTCCGCGATCACATCGAGAGCCACCCGACCCTGTTCGGCGATCCGACCCACCACGCGACGCGGCACGGCAAGCACACCGGCGAACTGTTGCAGGAACCGAAAGGCCCGGTGGCGGCGTTAGAAAAGATCATCATGGACAGGGGGGACGCCTACCGTCAAAGGATGGGCACGGATCCGGCGCATCCTTTTCTCGCCGCTCCGCCGGAAAGGTTCACGCTCACGGTGTGGGCCGTGGTGCTGCCGGCGCGGGGCTACCAGATAGCCCATATCCACCCCGACGCCTGGCTTAGCGGCGTCTATTACGCCCAGGTGCCGGCGGCGATCACGAAAGAAGATGAAAGCCACGCCGGCTGGATCGCCTTCGCCGAAACGGC
>JADFNT010000185.1 GCA_022563215.1 Pseudomonadota bacterium | reverse complement strand
TGGGGGCGGTGCTGCTCGCGGCGCTGGGGGGTGGGGGGGGGGGGGGGGGGGGGGGTGGGGGGGCGGGTGGCGGGGGAAGCGTCGCTCATCGGTCTTTTTTAGCAGATGGGTCCGGCGAGGCAATATCGGAAGCGGCCAAGGAATGGACTCGTTTTCCGGCCTGCGTTATCCTTGGGCCTGTAACCGGAAGGGCCCGGCCGGGGTCGCTAGAGGCCATCCATTTTTTTTCACCCTGGACACCAGCGGGCCCGACGGTGACGAAAGTCGCCCGCGCGCGGGTGATAGCGT
Source organism: Pseudomonadota bacterium (assembly GCA_022563215.1). GTDB lineage: Bacteria > Pseudomonadota > Alphaproteobacteria > Rhodospirillales > Casp-alpha2 > Casp-alpha2. Next base: position 4,067 of record JADFNT010000185.1, on the reverse strand, counting down.
TCTCTATGGGAAAGGAGGGTCACATGTGGGACGCGCTCAAGAAGCTCATCGGCGCCGACGAGGAAGGCAAGAAGCGGCGAAAGGAACTGGATGAACAGGAGCGTCTTGAACGCGAGGAACGCGCCCGGCAGCATGCCAAGAAGCTCAAGCATGATGTCGAGGAAGTCAAAGGAAGCGACGATAGCTGATTGCGGGGCCGGGCCGCCCGCCATGCCCCTAACCGGAAACGCCGTTCCGCAGTATAAGGGTCGCGGGAAAGAACCTGAGCGGGCGGGCCGATGATGATGCGTTTGATAACTCTCGCGGCGGTGCTGACTGCCTTACTGATGCTGGGGCCACCGGCCCTGGCGTCGGACCACATGGATTTCCACCGCCAGCAGTGCAACAGCGACAAGGCGGCGCTCGCCGCCCAGGTTCGCGGCTGTTCGAAGATCGCCGGTTCCGACCGCTTCGAGGCCGAGGCCAAGGGCATCGCGTACTACAACATGGGCGTCGCCTACGGGTTGAACGGGCAGTTCAACAAGGCGGTCGAGAACTACACCAAGGCGCTGAAGCTCAACCCCAGGGACGCCGAAGCCGCCCGCAACCGCGACCTCGCCCTGCAGGTCCTGAAAGAGCCGGGGAAGAAACCCGGCGGCCAGCCCAACGGCCAGCCCGGCGGCCAGCCCAACGGCAAGAAGGAAATAACCAGAACGGACCTGCCCGAGGACATGCGGCGCTCCACGTCGTCCCGGAAGGTGAAGCAGAAGAAGCAGGTCCAGAAGGCGCGGAAAAAGCGCACCATCAAGAAGCAAACCAAGGCGAAACGCACCAAGGCCGAGCGCAAGAAGGTCGAATAACCCCCTGGCTCCCCCTCATCTCCCACTCAACTCCAAGGGCCTTTCGGCCCGCTTTGGCCGCTTTTGGGGACGCGGGTGCGCCGGGAGACGCCGGGCTTGAGGGTGAAGCGCTTCAGGCCGCGGTCGAACAGGGCGACGTTTTTCCGTTTCATCGGCACGATCAGCGCCACCCCGGCGATGAAGCCGCCGATGTGCGCCCACCAGGCGACGCCGCCGCCGGCGCCGCCGGTCGCCATGGCGGCGGAGAAAAACTGGAACCCGATCCAGAACCCCAACACCACATAGGCCGGCAGCCAGACCAGGAAATAGGAAATCAACACCTTGATCCGGGCCTTGGGATGGAGCATCAGGTATGCCCCGATGACCCCCGATATGGCGCCCGAGGCGCCGATCATCGGAATCCTGGACCCCGGATTCACCGCCGCGTGGGCGAAGGCGGCGGCGATGCCGCAGACCAGATAAAAGGCGACGAACCGCTTGTGGCCCATGGCGTCCTCGACGTTGTCGCCGAGCACCCACAGGAACAGCATGTTGCCGGCCAGGTGCATGAAACCGCCGTGCAGGAACATCGAGGTGACCAGGGTCAGCACCGCCGGCGCCTGGGGCAGCGCCACGGGAAGCTCCGTTTGCCCGAACAGCACCGCCGGGATGGCGCCGAAGCCGTAGATAAGGACCTGCTCTTCCCTGGCACCGAGGGTGAACTGGAACACGAACACCGCCACGCAGGCGGCGATGAAGGCGACGGTGACGTATGGGAAGCGGATGTTCTTTAACGGGTTGTCGTCGTGAAGGGGCAGCAGCATCAGCCGAGCGCTTTGACCAGATGATCGAATAGAACCCGCCCGTCGTTGCCGCCCAAGGCCGGGTCGGACAGCCGTTCCGGGTGCGGCATCATGCCGAGAACGGTGCGGGTGTCGCTGAGGATTCCGGCGATGTCGCGGGCCGAACCGTTGGGGTTGGCGCCGTTGCCCGATTTGCTGGCCTTGCCGCCATCCGGGCCGCAATAGCTGAACGCGACCAGGCCGTCGCCTTCGAGGCGGTCGAGCGTCTCGTCGTCGGCGTAGTAGTTGCCGTCGTGATGGGCGATGGGGATGCGGATCACCTGGCCCTTTTCGTAGCCGCCGGTAAACACCGACTCCGTCTCCTCGACCGACAGGTGCACGTCCTTACAGACGAATTTCAGCCCCGCGTTGCGCATCAGCGCCCCGGGCAGCAGCCCGCATTCGGTCAACACCTGAAAGCCGTTGCAGATGCCCAGCACCGGCACCCCTTTTTTGGCCTTCGCCACCACGTCCCGCATCACCGGCGATTGTGCCGCCATGGCCCCGGAACGCAGGTAATCGCCGTAGGAAAAGCCGCCGGGGACGACGATCAGGTCGGTTTCGGGGATTTCCGCCTCGCCGTGCCAGACCATGTCCGGGGCATTGCCAATGGATTGGCCGAGCGCCACCTGCACGTCGCGGTCGCAGTTGGACCCGGGAAAGACGATGACCGATGCTTTCATGGGCGGCGCCTCAAGGCGGGCCTATCCCTCCGCGATGTCGATGGCGTAATCCTCGATCACCGTGTTGGCGAGAAGCTTTTTGCACATTTCCTCGACTTGGACCTGCGCCTTTTCGGGGTCGGTCTGGCTGAGTTCGAACTCGATGACCTTACCTTGCCGCACGCCGGTAACGCCGCCGAAGCCGAGCGCCGCGAGGGCGTTTTCGACCGCCTTGCCCTGCGGGTCGAGGACGCCTTGCTTGAGGGTGACGTGGACTTTGGCCTTCATTTCATTACCCCTCGGCCGCCGGGCGGATGCTCACTGTATGGCCTTGGGTCCCGGCAGGTCGCGGGGGCCGCTTTCGGGCAGGATGCCGAGCCGGCGGGCGACCTCTTGATAAGCTTCCTCGACGTTGCCGAGGTCGTAGCGGAAACGGTCCTTGTCCATCTTCTCGTTGGTCTTGACGTCCCAAAGGCGGCAGTTGTCGGGGCTGATCTCGTCGGCGAGCACGATGCGCATGTGTTCGTCCTCCCACAGGCGGCCGAATTCGAGCCTGACGTCGACCAGCCGCAGCCCGATGCCGAGGAACAGGCCGGACAGGAAATCGTTGACGCGCAGCGCCATCGGCACGATGTCGTCCAGGTCCTGGGGCGCCGCCCAGCCAAACGCGGTGATGTGTTCCTCGGTGACCAGCGGCTTGTCGCCTTCGGGCGACTTGTAATAATACTCGATGATGGAGCGCGGCAGCGGCGTCCCCTCGGCCATGTGGAAGCGCTCCGCCAGCGACCCGGCGGCGATGTTGCGGATCACCACCTGGATGGGGATGATTTCGACCTCGCGCACCAGTTGTTCGCGCATGTTGAGCCGGCGCATGAAATGGGTCGGCACGCCGATATCGTTGAGCTTCGACATCAGGTGCTCCGAGATCCGGTTATTGAGCACCCCCTTGCCGGTGATGACGCCTTTTTTGCCGCGGATGGCGGCGTCGTCCTTGAAATGCTGAACCAGGGTGCCGGGCTCGGGCCCTTCGTAAAGAATCTTGGCCGAGCCCTCGTAAACCTGTCTGCGTCTGGCCATGATTTTTTTTATCCGTTCAAGAGCCCCTGAATGGGGGCCCTGGGGTTTCGGGGGGAGAAAAACTGATATAGCAGGTGATCGGGGGCAAGACAACGCTATGCGGCGCCCCGGGAGAGCATTAACGCTCACACCTCCACCGCCTCGTAAGGCGTTTTGTCGGGGGGGCCGGGGGCGAACAGCCATTGGGGCTTTATCCCTCTTGGCTGGGCGCCCTTTGGACCGGTATTGGGGCGGGCCGGGTCCGGCAGCGCCAGCAGCGACGACGACACGGTACCGAAGCCGGTTTCGGTGGCGAACGTCATCGCCTCCTCGGATTCGCCTTCCTTGCCGCGGCTGCCCATCAGCGCCTGCCAAGGGGCCCAGTCCCCGGTTTCCGGGTCGGGCGCCGGGGCGGCCTCGAAAAGGGGCAGAAAATGGCGGATGCGCGGCGATGTGGTGTCGTTCAGGTCGTGCGCGGTGAGCATCGACAGGCCCTCGGGGATAGGGGCCATGTGGACGGCTTCGCCGTCTCCCCGGGAGCACAGCCAGAAGGCTTCCCCGGCGTCGGCGACGACCATGTTGAAGGAGCGGTAGCTTTTGGGATCAATCGCCGCCATGGCCTCGGCGGCGATGGCGGCCTCGGCATGGTCGAGGGCTTCCAGCGGCGGTTCGCCGCGGCTGCGGAGCCT
>JADFNT010000184.1 GCA_022563215.1 Pseudomonadota bacterium | reverse complement strand
GCGCGAAATGATCCAGGCCGATGGAGCGGTATCCCAATTCGTTCAGCCGCTTGGCCGCGGCGGCGAACTGGTCGATCCGTTGGGCCGGGCCGGGAAGGGATTTTTCGTCGATCATCCGCTGGTGGGTCTTCATCCACGGCACGTGGGCGTAGCCGAATACCGCCAGCCGGTCGGGGGCCAGCCGGTGGGCAAAATTGACCGACCGCACCACGTCGTCGGCGCTTTGCTCCGGAAGTCCGTACATGAGGTCGAAGTTGACGGCGCCGATGCCGGCGTCCCTGAGCCACCCGACGGCCTTTTCGGTGACCTCGAAGGGCTGGATGCGGTTGATGGCTTTCTGGACGTGGTCGTTGAAATCCTGGACGCCGAGACTGGCGCGGTTGACGCCGGCCCCAGCCAGGGATTCGGCCATGTCCCGGGTCAGGGTCCGGGGGTCGATTTCCACCGCCACGTCGGCATCGGCGGTGAGGCGGAAATGGCCGCGCACCGTGTCCATGAGGATGGAAAAGTCGTCGCCCGACAGCATGGTCGGCGTACCGCCGCCCCAATGCACGTTGACGACGCGCTTAGGCGACTTAAGCGCCCCGGCGGCCTCGGCGGTCATCGCCACCTCGCGGCCGAGCAACCGGGCGTAATCGCCGACCGGCCGGGTGCGTTTGACGATTTTCGTGTGACAGCCGCAGAACCAGCACATTTCGGCGCAGAACGGCACGTGGAAATACAACGACAGCGACGACTCCTGGCCGATATTCCCGAGCCAGCCCCGGGCGGTGTCCGCCGTCACGCCGGGCTGGAAATGAGGCGCCGTCGGATAGCTGGTGTAACGGGGCACCGGGGCGCCGTAACGCCGATAAAGGGACTCATTCATGGGTTCAGTCTTGCCCGGACGGGGCGGGGACGCCTTGATATCGGTCAACTGCCCGGCCGGCGGCCGACTTCATCAGGCCACCCATTAGCCGCTGTTAAGGATTGGTTTCGTCGGCGCCGTCCTTCAAAAGCACACGGACCTCATCGTAAATCAGCATCCAGGTTACATACCCGCTGCCCTTGCCGGCTTCCTGGAGTTCCCTGGCGCGGCGCTGGGCTTCGGCCGGCGCCTTGTCGCCGAAACGCTTGAGGAAATTCCTGGCGGCAACGGTAATATCGTTGTTGTCGTTCATTTCACCCCTCGATGGCGAACAGAAGGCGGTACAAAAAACCCTGAAATTGCAGGGCTGCCCGGTGAAATCTTCTCTGCCTGGATCGACCCGCATCCTCTTCACCCATCAGTTCATTCGGTTTCGAGCCTAATGGGCCGGGCGCCGAACCACCTTGACCCGCGTTAAGTTTCCCCGAACCGGGCGGCGGCAGTGATCCTTTGGAAAAAGGGTTTGTTATCGGGGAATCGCCGTATTACCGTTTTTACCGGTTTCATTGGCCGAAAGGGCCGGAAACCGGGGGCACCAAGCCCAACCCCGATGGCGGCGGATGATCGATTGCATGAGGGACCATCGATGAACGTAAGCGGCAAATCCTCGGATTGCGGAAACTGCTTCACCTGCCAGACGCGCGGGAAGACCGAGTGGTGCGTGCTCACCGACGATGAACTTGCAATCGTCGATCAGGGCAAGGTGTGCCGCGAATACATGCCCGGCGAGGTGATCTTTCACGAAGGCGATGACTGCCGCGGCGTCCATTGCATCGAACGCGGCCTGATCGGCATCCGCAAGATGGACGCCAACGGCAACGAGATCCTTCTCCGCATCAGCCATCCGGGCGACACCATGGGTTACCGGTCGTTCCTGGCCGGCGACGATCACAACAACTCGGCCGAGGCCCTGGAGCCGTCGGTCCTGTGTTTCATCGATGGGTCCACCGTGCATTCGCTGTTGGCAATGAACCCCGCCCTCGGCCTGCGCTTCCTCCGCCATGCGGCCCAGGACCTGAACGCGGCCGAGGAAAAGGTCCTGCAAAGCGCCACCTTGCCGGTGCGCGCGCGCTTCGCCCATCTGCTGCTGGTGCTGAAGGAGCGCTACGGCGTCGTCGATGACAACGGCAGCCTGGACCTGGAATTGCCGCTTTCGCGCCAGGACATGGCGGCGATGATCGGCATCCGTCCTGAATCCATGTCGCGGACCATCCGCAGCTTCGAGGATGACAACATCGCCCATTTTTCCGGCCGCCGGGTGCACGTGCCTAACGTCAAGAGCCTTTACGAGGAACTGAAAATCCCCGAAGGGCTGTAAGCGGCGCAAAAAAACACGGGACCGGAGGGTCCCGTGAGTTTAACAGGGAAGCTTATCGTCGGGGGACGGAGGGCTTATGCGCCCTTAATTCGGGGTTGTGTCCCCGAAACTGTCATCGATATTAAACACCCCCATCGGGCGTTGCCTTGATTTTGGTCAAGTCGGTCGAATACTGGGCCTTTGGGGCGCTTTCTAGGAGGCCTCGGCCTTTTCCTCCTCCATCTTCCCCCATTCGTCGATTTCGTCAAAAAGGCGCTGGTATTTCTCGTTGATCAGCTCGCCGAACAGGGGATCGCCGACCTTTTTGGACGCCGCCTCGACCTCGGCCCAATCGTCGGCGGTCAGGTGCTTATGCGCGGCGGGGAAAAACAGGACTTCTTCCATCTGCATGTGATTGCGGGAAAAGTTGAGGAAATCGTTGGCCACGTCCAGGAACCAGTCCCTCGGTAGCTGCTCGTCCTCGAGCACGTTCTTGAGGGCGTTGGAAAACCGCCGCGTCAGGGCCGTCAGCTTGGCGTGCTCCTGCTCAAGATCGCCGACGATATTGCCGGAGGCCGGATCCCGGTCCTTCAGGCGCTGGTAAATCAGGTCTTCCTTGGGATGGTGGAACAGGTCGGGATAGTTGAGGCAGTATTCAAGAATGTTCCCGACCAGATCGTAATCGGGCAATCCGCCTTCCTTGAACACCTTCATCTCCCGGTCCAGAAGGTCCCACAGCCGGGCATTGTTGCGGTGGTCTTGGCGCAGTTCGTCTAGGACTTTGGGCATCGAAAAACCTCGCCGCTTGAGTGTCTTGAGGTTTCTCAATAATCGAAAACGGTTGGCGCGGCATTGACCTTGGTCAAGTGCCGGGGGTCAAGTGCCGGGGCCATGTGCCGGAAAGCGCCCTAACGTTCCCTGAGGGCGGTCTGAAAGGAGCCCAGGAACGGGTCCATGAGGTACGCCAGCACCGAGCGCTGGCCGGTGCGGATCGAGCACATCACCTGAACGCCGGGCACCAGCCGGTAGATGACGCCGCGGCGTTCGAAGAAGTCTTTTTCTATGGCGATGCGGATCTTGTAGAACGGCATGCCGTCGGCGGCCTCGATGGCGTCGGGGCTGACCTGGATGACCTCGCCCTTGAGATTGCCGAAGCGGATCGCGTCCGACGATGCCAGCATCACCAACACCGTCTGCCCGGGATGAACGTAGCCGATATCCTGGGTCGGCAGCTTGGCCTCGATGATCAGGCGGTCGCCCGCCGGCACCACGTCGACGACGGTAGCCCCGGGCCCCACCACGCCGCCGATGGTGACCACGTAAAGGGTCTTGACGATGCCGTCGACGGGCGAGCGCAGAACCGTCCGCTTGAGGGAATCCTCGTATTTCCGCAGCCGGTTGGAAAATTCCTCGAACTGGCGGCGTTTCTTTTCCAGGTCTTCCTGGGCCTTTTCGCGGAAGGCGTCGCGGATGGAGCCGAGCTTGTTCAGCGCCTCTTTGCGGGCCGACGTAATCCGCCGCAGGGCGGCCTTGTCCTCGCCGATCTTGCCTTTCAGCCCCGCCGCTTCCTTGAGCAGGTTCAGGTGCTGCATGCGGTTGGACAACTTCTCCTTCAGCAACTGTTCGGAAATCCCGATCTGTTCCGAAAGCAGGGTCAGCCGGTGGCGGTTGTTTTTCAGCCGCGCCGTGACCTCGTCGATCTTTCGTTCCTGTTGGGCGACCTGTTGGCGTTGCCCGGCCAGTTGGTTCCTGGCCAGGCTGACGCGGGTGTTGAAGAACGCCGTCGCTTCCTTGACCAGTTCCGGATGATCGCGCCGGATGTCGTCGGGATAGACCGGCGCGTCGGCGCCCTGGACCTCGGCTTCGAGGCGGGCGATTTCGGCCCGCAACGACGTGAGGCGGGCGGTGAGTTCCTCGACGTCGGCGCCGGAGGCCAACGGCTCCAGGTTGACCAGGGGCTGGCCCTTCTTCACGGCGTCGCCTTCGCGGACCAGGATTTCGCGGACGATCCCGCCTTCCAGGTGCTGGATGCTCTTGACCTGGGACGACGGGATGACCTCGCCCAGGGCCACCGAGACCACGTCCAGCTTTCCGAAATAACTCCAGGCGAAGAAAGCGGCCACGAGGGCGGTGCACAGCGCGGAGGACAGGTGGGTCC
>JADFNT010000183.1 GCA_022563215.1 Pseudomonadota bacterium | reverse complement strand
GGACCCGGGCATGTAAAGGATGGAGCGGCGCGGGCGCGCGTTTCTCGACATTCCGTTTCTCCGTGCGTTCCGTGTGTTCCGGTTTTTTTATCCCGCCTGCGGCTGATTGATCCTTGGGTTAGGCGGCTTTTTTCATGTACGTCTTGATCAGGGCCTCGGCGATCTGCACCGTGTTCAGCGCCGCCCCCTTGCGCAGGTTGTCGGCGACCACCCACATGTTGATCCCGTGCTCGACGGTTGGGTCCTTGCGGATGCGGCTGACGAAGACCGGGTCCTCGCCGGCGCATTCGACCGGCGTCACATAGCCGTTGTCGGCGCGGCGATCGACGACGGCGATCCCCGGCGCTTTCTTCAGCGCCTTGCGGGCCTGGGCCTCGCTGACCGGGCCGTCGAACTCGACGTTCACCGCCTCGGCGTGGCCGATGAACACCGGCACGCGCACGCAGGTGGCGGTCAGCGCGATGTCCGGGTCGAGGATCTTCCTGGTCTCGGCGACCATCTTCCATTCCTCCCTGGTCGAGCCGTCGTCCATGAAGACGTCGATATGGGGAATGACGTTGAAGGCGATCTGCTTGGTGAAGTTTTCCTGGGACTTCCCCGCCGGCTGGTTGGTGAAGATGCCGCGGGTCTGGTTGAACAACTCGTCCATGGGCGCCTTGCCGCCGCCCGACGTCGATTGATAGGTGGCGACGACGACGCGCTTGATCGGCGCCAGATCGTGCAGGGGTTTAAGCGCCGTCACCAGTTGGATGGTCGAACAGTTGGGGTTGGCGATGATGCCGCGCTTCTTGTACCCGGCCAGCGCGTGCGCGTTGACCTCGGGCACCACCAGCGGCACGTCCGGGTCCATGCGGAAATGCGACGTGTTGTCGATGACGACGGCGCCGGCCGCCGCCGCGCGCGGGCTGTGCTCGGCCGATACCTTGGCGCCGGGCGACGACAGCACGATGTCGATGCCGTCGAAGTCGAAGGCGGCCAGTTCCCGCACCTTCAGCGTCTGGTTCTCGCCGTAGCTGACCTCGGCGCCGATCGAGCGCGAGGAGGCCAGGGCGATGACCTCGTCGGCCGGGAACCGGCGCTCGGCCAGGATCGACAATACCTCGCGGCCGACGTTTCCAGTGGCGCCGGCGACGGCGATGCGATAGCCCATGGTAAAAAACTCCAAAACTTTGCCCGCCGCGTCGGCGCCGGGGTGGCCCCGTTTACGCCCCTTTGGGAGGCTTTTCAAGAATTCCTTGGCGCCGGGGACCCGCAACCCTGGTACGTTCTGCCGACGTCCGCGGCGCCGGCCACGACGGCGGCGATTTCCTGTTCGTGCGCAGGAAGTAAACACCCCCCTCTTCTTTCCAACCCGGATTCTTGATTTCGGTTAATGACGGGTAGGGGCGTTCCCGGATACTGTCTTGGCGCTGCCGGGTTGGCAGGGATTTAACCATTTCAGGGAACCACCATGCCGGGCGGGGAAATTCCTTTCGACTCAGGCCTGATCTTCCTCGTCGCGGCGCTGTTTTTCGCCCTCGCCGTTCTCTATTCGTCGGTCGGGCACGCCGGGGCGTCGGGGTATCTGGCGGTGATGGCGCTGTTCGGGGTGCCGCCCGAGATGATGCGCCCGGTGGCGTTGACCCTCAACATCCTGGTCGCCAGCCTGACCACGTTCCGGTTTTACAAGGCCGGGTACCTGTCGTGGCCGGATCTCTGGCCGTTGGTGCTGTTTTCCATCCCCGCCGCCTTTGCCGGCGGCTCGCTGGCGTTGCCGGGCGAGATCTACCGCCCGGTGCTCGGGGGGTTGTTGCTGATATCGGGGGCGTATCTGGTTTGGGGCACGGTCATCGACCCGGAAAGCTTTGCCAACGACAGGCCCCGGATTCCGAGGGTGGGGTCGATGGGAATGGGCGGCGTCGTCGGCCTGTTGTCGGGGCTGACCGGCATCGGCGGCGGCGTGCTGTTGAGCCCGGCGCTGCTGATCCTCCGCTGGACGTCCATCCGCCGCACCTCGGCGATCGCGGCGGCCTTCATCCTGTTCAATTCCACCGCCGGGCTGGCCGGCAACGTCATCAGCTTCCAGACTCTGCCGGCGGTCATCCCGCTGTGGGCCGGGGCGGTGGTCGCCGGCGGCTACGCCGGTTCGCGGCTGGGGGCGCAATGGCTGATGCCGAAGACCCTGATCCGGCTGCTGGCGGCGGCGCTCCTCGTCGCCGGGCTAAAGTTCCTGTTCATTTAAGGCCGGGGGCGCGAAAGGAGCGCGAAGCGGATGAATTGGCTGTCGGGAATATGGAAAGGCTTCCTCGGGGCCGTCAACCGGCATCCCGTGTTGGGAGTGTCCGGCATTTTCCTGGCCGGCGTCATTTTCTGGGGCGGGTTCAACTGGAGCCTGAAACTGACCAACACAGAACAATTCTGCATCTCGTGCCACGTGATGGAGAAATACGTCTACAAGGAATACAAAACCACCATCCATTACGCCAACCGCACCGGCGTCCGCGCGTCGTGTCCCGATTGTCATGTTCCCAAGGAGTGGATTCACATGGTGTTGCGGAAAGTTGCCGCCACCAACGAGCTTTTTCACTGGATGGCCGGGTCCATCGATACGCCCGAAAAGTTCGAGGCCAAACGGCTCGAACTGGCCCGAAATGTTTGGGACGGCATGAAAGAAACCGATTCCCGAGAGTGCCGGAACTGCCATGAGATCGAATCCATGAGCGCCGGACAGCAAACAACCAAGGCGTACATCATGCATGGGCTGGGGAAAAGCTGGGGAACCACCTGCATCGAATGCCACCAGGGAATCGTCCATTCCCTGCCCAAGGGCTTCGACAAGGAAGCGGTGATGGACACCCTGCATGACCGGATGGAAAGGGAAAAGGTGAATTGCAGCGCCTGTCATGAGGACATAACGCTGCCGCCGCCGGGCCAGGGGTGGAAATAAAGCACGGCCGGACTACCGTTTGACCTAGGTCAAGGCAGGGCAGGGGGGCGTTTTGTAAGGTTCAACCCGATGACCGGACCGAATGCAATGACCTGGCGCCAAGGCGGCTTCTCGGTTTTAAATTATGGCCTCTCCGGGGTCCGGAGCGGCGTGTTTTTGACGACAGGGAGGATCCCCAATGTTCGCTCGCAAACACTTGATTTACGGACTGGCCGGGATGCTCTGGCTGGCGTTCGGCGGCGCCGGCCTTGCCCAAACGCCAGCCCCGATCATGCTGAAAAAAGGCAAGGAGCTGTTCAATGAGAACTGCGCCGTCTGCCACCAGGAAGACGCCATCGGAAAACCGGGCGTGGCGCCGTCGCTGACCAATCCGGAGTTGTTGAGCATTTCGTCGGACAAGTTCCTGATGGCGACCATCCGCGACGGCCGGGAAGACACTTCCATGATGCCTTTCGCCCACCTCGGCCGCAAAAACGTCCGCGCCATCGTCGCTTATCTCAGATCCCACGCCAAGTTGCCGAACCGGGCCGAGGAAGTCGCCTCCCAGCCCGACGCCCACGGCGATCCCCGGCTCGGCAAGCAGTGGTACAACTATATTTGCTCCACCTGTCACGGCGTCGACGGCGACGGCTATGAAGCCGGCGGCACCGGCACCGCCATCGGCAACCCGAGCTTTCTGAACAAGGTTTCCGACGGCTTCATCCGCGAAACCATCAAGAAGGGCCGCTCCAACACCCGCATGCTTGCGTTCCAGGGGCCCGCCGGCCTGGCCGACCTTTCGGACCGGGAAATCGATGACATCATCGTTTACCTGCGCACCCTGGCGAAGAAATAAAGAAGTGAAGGATTAGATCATGAAACGCATCAAAAATATGTTTTCACGCCGCGACTTTATGAAAAACAGCGCCTTCATCACCGCTGCGAGCGCCGGGGCCGGGTTAATGGTCGGCGCCAATCCGGAGCTCGAAGTCGCTTCCGCCCATGCCGCCGAGTCCGAGGAAGGGCGCACCACCGCCATCGCCCAATGCCCCTATTGCGGCGTCGGCTGCGGCACCATCATCCAGGTCGAGAACGGCAAGATAGTCTCCATGCGGCCCGACAAGGACCATCCGACCAATTACGGCCTGCAATGCATCAAAGGTTTGACCGCCGCCGAGCCCATGTACGTGGACCGCATGGAGGGCGATTCCTACGTGCGCAAGGACGTGTGGGCGGAATGGAACAAGCCCGGCCACGGCGACATGGAATTTGTTTCCAAGACCAAGGGTTCGTTCGACGAGGAACATTTCGTCCGTGTGCCCTACGAAGCGGCCTCCGAACTGGTCGATCACAAGATCGTCCACCTGGCCAAGAAATACGGCGGTAACTCCATCGGTCTCTACGGTTCGGGGCAACTGACCATGGAAGGCCAGTACATCGAGAACCTGTTCATGAAGGGTATCCTGG
>JADFNT010000182.1 GCA_022563215.1 Pseudomonadota bacterium | reverse complement strand
ACCCCGGGATTATCGCCGAAGTGCCCAAGCGTTACGGCCAGTGGAAGGACGCGGCCCGGGAACGGATCGACAGCACCGCCGAACAGTTCCCGGAATTCGTCAACGCCGTCCAGCAGCGTCTGGCCAAGCGGCTTCTCGTCCATGCCGAGACCGAGATCATCGAAGGCGAGGCCCGCTCCGGCACCATTCCGTCCGGCGTCCGCGATTCGGTGATCGAGGAACTTTCCGGCGAAATCCGCGGCCTGCGCGGCGGCGACGTGGCCGAGCTGCGTCTCGACCCGGCCGAGCTTCTGCGCAAGGTGCCGTTTTTCGAGGACACGCCGGTGGAAGAATTCGACAAGGCGGCGGCGAAGCTGCGCCAACGCACCCTTTCCGCCGGCGAGGCCATCATCCGTCAGGGCGACCGTGGCGATACGCTTTACCTGATCGCCCGCGGCGTGGTCCGGGTGTCCCATACGGTAAACGGCGAAGAACACAATCTGGCGACGTTGATGGCCGGCGATTTTTTCGGCGAGATGGCGCTGCTGCACCAGGAGCCGCGCACCGCCACCTGCCGCACGGTGACGCCGAGCGCGGTTTATGAGTTGCGGCGCCGCGACTTCGACAAGGTGTGCGAGGCCTGTCCCGCCATTCAGGCGGCGCTTGAGAAGGCCGACAAGAAACGGCGAAGGGAACTGAGCGAGCTCTGTTAATGCGTTAGGTCATGAACTCATAAATGGCGACGACTGTGACGCGTGTTATTTTGTTCACTGGCAAGGAGTTAGGAGGGATTGATGCCAAAGCATCATGACCGACGACCCGACGCTGCCCAGTGGGCAAAAGAACCGCGCCCCGAGAGGGGTCGGCATAGGACCCGTTTCGGTGCGTCAAGGACCCTCACCGGGGCTTTAGCCCCGCTTTCGCGCCCCTTCCTGCCGAAACGGGCCATCTGCCGATCACAGTTCGCCGCCATTTATGAGTTCATGACCTAATTCCCTCGATCGTTTGACGGCGGCGGCGACGGCCTTGGTCATCAACGCCTGCCAGCCGTCCCCGCCCATCAACACTTCCAGGGCCGCCGCCGTGGTGCCGCCGGGGCTGACGACGTTTTCACGCAGCCGGGTTGCCGAATCGCCCGACTGATGCAGAAGCTCGCCGGCGCCGGCGACGGTGGCCCGTGCCAGCCGATCGCTCAATTCCGCCGGCAGCCCGGCCTCGCGTCCGGCTTCGGCCAGACATTCGGCGAGCAGGAAAACATAGGCCGGGCCGCTTCCGGAAACCGCCGTCACCGCGTCCATCAGGCCCTCGTCGTCGATCCAGGCGACGTCGCCGACGGCCCGCAATAGCCCGTCGCAGCGGCTTTTCTGTTCGTTGGTGACTTGGCCGTTGGCTGCCGCCACGGTGATGCCCCGGCCGACCGCCGCCGGGGTGTTGGGCATGGCGCGGACGATGGCGGCTTCGGACCCCAGTTTGTCCTCGAAATAAGCGATGGTCTTGGCGGCGGCGATGGACAAAAACACCGTGTCCGGGCCGGCATATCCGCCATAGGCGGGGGCGACATCGTCCATGGACTGCGGCTTGACGGCGAACACCACCGTTTCGGGCTTTAAATCGGCGTCCAGGTCGCCGACGGCTTCGACGACGGCGACGCCGTGTTTTTCCCTGATGGCGCTAGCGGTTTTGCTGTCGGGTTCGACGACGGTGATATCGGCGCCGGCCATCCCCTTGTTCAGCCACCCGCTCAACAGGGCGCCGCCCATTTTGCCGCCACCGGCGAGGACCAGCGTCCCGGACATCGGCTTAGGGGGTTCTATCCACTGGCGCGCACGCCCTCATGCTTCCCCCATTGTTTCGACCATGGCGGCGGCGATCGCTTCGGCGGGGGTGTTGCCGCCCCAGATCACGTACTGGAACGTCGGGTAAAAGCGTTCGCATTCGAGCATCGCCACATCGACCAGGTCTTCGACTTGTTCCAGGGTCGGTCCCCGGGTGCCGCGCATGGGCATGGCGTGACGGAACATGGGCAGCCCTTCGTCGGCCCAGACGCCGAAATGACCCATCCACAGCTTCTCGTTGACTATGGCCAGAAGCTCGTGCACGAAGGGACGCCGGTCGTCGGGCACCCGCATGTCGAAGGCGCAGCTAAAGTGCATGGCGCCGACTTCGTCGTTCCAGGCGAAAAAGAGTGAGTAATCGCACCAGGTGCCGGGAACCTGAAAGGCGATTTCATCGTCGCCGCGGCGGTCGAAGGCCCAGTCGTTGCGCTCCACCAATCGTTCGACAATATCCAGCGGATTGTCGGAAAAGGTCTCGTGGTGGATGTTGAGTGTCGCCATGTCCGCTCCCCCTGTTGGCGTTGGCGGCGGTTCCCCTATGTCCTTGGCCGCCGCCGAAATACCGGCAAAAATGACATAACCACCATATATGGTGAAGCCATGCCCGCCCGGTACTAAGTGTAGTCTGCTTCAAGGCGGACTCGGGCGCAAGAGCCGAATGATCCCGAAGGTCAATTTTTTGTGGATAAGCCCCGCCAGGGGGGAGGGGCCCGGGAGAAATCGGGGGAAGTCCGGGGAAAATCAGGGGGAAATCAAGGAGAAAACCGGACGACTAGGCGCGCTTGCCCTTGGCGGGCGATTTCTTTTTCATCCGTTTTCTTGGCTTGGCTTTCTTGGTCTTGGCCTTGGTCTTGCCCTTGGTCTTGGAGGGTGCCTTGAGGCCGAGCTTCCTTTCCAGGTTCCGGACCCGCTCCTCGAGCGCCTCCTGGCCGCTTCGGGCGTTGGCGGCCAGTTCCTTGACGGCGTCGAATTCATCGCGGGGCACCATGTCGGCATCGAGAAGGAAGCGTTCGATCTGTTGGCGGATCAGGACCTCGATCTCGGCCTTGAGGCCGGTGAACGTCGAAACCGCGCCGCCCGCGACTTTCGCCAGATCGTCGAATATCCTGCTGCGTGTCTGCATTTTCGTTCACTCCCTTCTGGCCCAGTCGGCCCCGCTCATTATGTTCCCGGCCGCCGGGCGGCGCAACGCTTGACCTTCTGTTTGTCCCCCTGGCTGTTTGCCCCCTGGCGGCTTGCGGCAAGGGGCCGGTACTCTTATAAGACTCTGGATTCACAGAGGCACATTTAGATGTATTTGGTTACCGGAGGGGCCGGGTTTATCGGCTCCAACATCGTTTGGGCGCTGGAAAGCCAAGGCGTCGGCAAAGTGATCGTCTGCGACCGGCTGCGCCAGGACAACAAATGGCGCAACCTCGCCAAGCGCGAACTGGCCGGTATCGTGCCGCCGGAGAGCCTGTTCGATTTCCTGGCCGCCAACGCCACCAACATCGAGGCGGTCATTCACATGGCCGCCATTTCATCGACCATCGAAACCGACGTCGATTTGATCATCGACACCAATTTCCGGCTGTCGGTGGACCTTTGGCATTGGTGCACGCAACATCACGTAAGGTTCATCTATGCCTCGTCGGCGGCCACCTACGGCGACGGATCACAAGGGTTCGGCGACGACGACTCCGTGGCGGCGCTGTCCAGGCTCAAGCCTCTCAACGCCTATGGCTGGTCCAAGCATCTTTTCGACCGCCGGGTCGCCCGCATGGTTGCCGACAACGAACCCCGGCCGCCGCAGTGGGCGGGGCTGAAGTTTTTTAATGTCTTCGGCCCCAACGAATACCACAAGGACCGGATGCAGAGCGTCGTTTCCCAGGTCCATGCCAATGCCACCAATGGCCAGCCGGCGGTGCTTTTCAAGTCCCACAACCCGGACTACGCAGACGGCGGGCAGCTCCGCGATTTCATCTGGATCGGCGACTGCATCGATATCGTTACGTGGCTTCTGGAAAACCAGGACGTCAACGGCATTTACAACTGCGGTACCGGCAAGGCACGGAGCTTCGAGGACCTGACGAAGGCGGTCTTCGATGCGCTGGGCAAGAAGCCGGACATCGAATACGTCGATACGCCGCCTGAAATCCGCGCCAAGTACCAGTATTTCACCGAGGCCAAGATGGACCGGCTGCGCGCCGCCGGCTACGACAAGCCGTTTACAACCCTCGAGGACGGGGTCGGCCAGTACGTGACCGGGTTCCTCGATGCCGATGACCTGTACCGGTGAGGCGGGTCGATGAAGCAGGCCGGTGAGGCGGACTGACGCGCCATGACCTTCGCCATTCCTTTCCCCGTCATCGATCCGGTGCTGATCAGCTTCGGCCCGATCGTCATCCGCTGGTATGCGCTCGCCTATATCGCCGGGCTTATGCTGGGCTGGCGGCTGTTGCGCCGCTTGGCCGCGCGTTCGCCGGTGGTCGCCGATGACGCCGCCGTCGACGATTTCCTGATCTGGGCGACCCTGGGCGTGATCCTGGGCGGACGGTTCGGTTACGTGGTTTTCTACAACACCGAGTATTATTTAGAAAACCCGGCGTCCA
>JADFNT010000006.1 GCA_022563215.1 Pseudomonadota bacterium | reverse complement strand
GAAGTGCTGTGCTCGGCGATGACCGGGTCGAACCTCGCCTTAGAGGCGCGCTCGTTCTACGACGCCGAGGGACCGCCGCCCCACGTCGGCCATTTGTTCGTGGTGTTCAAGCCCGAATGCCTCGGCGGCGACAATTTCCTCGACCGCGCCGAGGAACTGATGGCGGCGATCCTCGAACAGCCGGGCACCCGGCTGCCGGGAAGCCGGCGGCTGGAAAACCGCGCCAAGGCGGAACGCGACGGCGTCGAGATTCCCGATGCGCTGTTGGGTGAGCTCGAGACTCTGTTGGCGGGTTAGCCCCGGCCGGGAGCCCCCATGGCGCACGAGAACAAAGTTCTGAGATCGATCGAGACCCCGGATGGCGGGCGTTGCGTCGATATTTTCGTGCGTCCCGACGCCACCTTCGGCTTCGAGGAATTCCGCCGGGACTCCGAGGACGTAAGGGGCTGGTTCCCGATCGGCAACCATGGGGCCCGTATTTTCGGCACCGAAGAGGGCGCCTTCAGCGAAGCCCGCTCGAAAGTCCCTTGGCTTGAAGACATCATGGGGGACGCCGGGCAACCGGATTAATCGCTTCCCGTCACCACCTTGCCCGGGTTCATGATCCCCTGTGGGTCGAGCGTGCGCTTGATCAGCCGCATCAGGTCGAGCTCGACGCCGGACTTGTATTTCTCCAGCTCCGGTTTCTTCAGCACCCCGATGCCGTGTTCGGCGCTGAAACTGCCGCCCAGCCCGACGGCGATGTCATGGATAGCGGGGCGGAGCTTTTCGGCATCGCCGGGGAAGGCCTTGGCGTCGCCGTCCGCGGCCGGGCTCAGGTTGTAGTGGATATTGCCGTCGCCGATGTGGCCGAAGGTCACCAGCCGCGCATCGGGGATGATCTGCAGCGATTTTTCGTCGGCGGCCTCCAGGAATTCGGGGATTTTCGACACCGGGACGGAGACGTCGTGCTTGATCGAGTCGCCGGCGCGTTTCTGGGCCTCGGGGATGGTCTCGCGCAAGCGCCACAATTCGTCCGCCTGGCGGCCGCTTTCGGCGATCACCGCGTCGAGCGCCTCGCCGGCCTCGATGGCGGCGGCGAGCGCCGCTTCGGCCGCTTCGCGGCCCGACGAAAGCTCGATCAGCGCATAATCGCCATGCCGGGCCTGGAACGGGTCGCGGGCGCCGTCGATGTGTTCCAGCACCAGGTCCAGGCAGGCCCGGTTCAGGTACTCGAACGTCGTCACCCCGTCGCCGGTGGCGCCGCGCAGGCGCGACAACATCGCCGTTGCCCCCCGGGCTCCGGCGACGGCGGCGAAGATGGTCGTCACATCGGCGGGCCGGGAATAGAGCTTCAACACCGCCGCGGTGATGATGCCGAGCGTCCCTTCGGCACCGAGGAAAAGCTGCTTCAGGTCGTAGCCGGTGTTGTCCTTCCTGAGAGCGCGCAATCCTTCGAGAATCCTCCCGTCCGCCAGCACCACTTCCAGCCCCAGCACCAGGTCGCGGGCGTTGCCGTAGCGCAGCACCTGCACGCCCCCGGCATTGGTCGACAGATTGCCGCCGATCTGGCAACTGCCTTCGGCGGCCAGGCTGAGCGGAAACAGCCGCCCGGAGTCCTTGGCGGCGGCCTGGATATCGGCGAGCACGCACCCGGCCTCGGCGGTGAGGGTATTGTTGACCGCATCGACCTCGCGGATGGTGTTCATGCGCGACATCGACAACACGATCTGATGGCCGCTTTGGTCCGGGACCGCGCCGCCGCAATAGCCCGTATTGCCGCCCTGGGGCACGATGCCGACGCCCTTTTCGGCGCAGATTTTGACCATATGGGCAACCTGGGCCGTGGTTTTCGGCCTCAGCACCAGGGCCGCGCTTCCGTGGTAAAGGCCGCGTTCGTCGGTCAGGTAGGGCGCCTTGGCGTCCGCGTCCTCGATCCAGCCGCCGTCGCCGGCGGCGGCCTTCAGGCTTTCCAGGACTTGCGGCGAAGGGGCGGGCATATCGGTCCCGGGGCGGTCCCGGCCTACCAGTAGCTGAGCGCGTCGCGGAACAGGCCCAGCAACCGGTCGCGGTCCGGCGGCAGGGGCGAATTGTCCAACAGCCGTTTCTGCGGGAACGCCCGGTCGGTCAGCGCCTCGAGGTCGTCTTCCGAATAGCCGACGCCGCGAAGACCGTTGGGGATGCCGGTCTGGCGCATCATCTCGATGACCCTGTCGGCGAGGATATTCCCGGCGTCCTCCAGGGCCGCCCCTTCGACGTCGGCGCCCATGCCCGCGGCCGCCTTCATATGACGCTCCGGGCAGGCCGGGCCGGTATAGCGGAACACCGCCGGGGAGTTGACGATCACCGAAATCCCGTGCGGCACCATCGGCTGGTTGGACTGCCACCCCGGCGCCGTGTAATCGCGCACCAGCCCGGCGACGGCATAGGACATGCAGTGGGGCAGGTGGCAGCCGGCGTTGCCGAAGCCGATGCCGGCCAGCATGCCGGCGAACATCAGCGGCTCATAGGTGGCGGCGTTGTCGGCCTCGTTGACGGCGTCGATGATGTTGGCGCCGATCAGCCGGATCGCCTCTTGGCACGCCAGGTCCGAATAGGGGTTGGCGCCCTGGCCCAGGGGACGTTTGTTTGAATCGTCGGGCGCCGGGCGGTGGCTGAACGGCCTGGCGGTCAGGCTTTCGACGGCGTGGCTGAACACATCGAAGCCGTTGGCGGCGATGATCGCCCGGGGCAGGGTGCTGAGCGCCGTCGGGTCGAGAATCCCCAATTGGGGCCGCAGGCGCGCATGGGCGATGCCGGTCTTGGCCTCCATTTCCAGCAGGTCGAAGACGGCGATGCCGGTGCATTCCGACGCCGTGCCGAAGGTGGTCGGGCACGCGATATGGGGCTTCAACGGTCCCGGGACCGGCTTCGCCTCGCCGATGGGGGCGTTGACGTAGGCCAGGAAGTCGTCCGGATAGGTCGAATACAGGTTCGACGCCTTGGCCGTGTCCATCACCGAGCCGCCGCCGACGGAAACGAAGCCGTCGAAGCCGCCTTCAACGGCGAAGGCCGCGCCGGCCTTGAACGAGCGGTCTGTCGGCTCGACCTCCGTCTCGTCGTAAATGGCGACGTCGATGCCGGCGTCCTTCAGGGACTTGACCGCGATGGCGACCGGTTCCAACTTGGCCACCGTGGGATCGGTATAAAAGGCGACCCGGGTCAGGCCTAAGGCCTTGGCGTCGTCGCCGATCTCGCGGAACGATCCCGGGCCGAACTTGATCTTCGGCGCCTCGACGGTGAACGCGTTGTCGCCGCCGTCGCCGGGCTCGAAATAGGGGTCAAGGGGCATGGGTGGCCGCAATCCTCCGGTCTGATCTTTGTGGTTGCCAATCATAACGGGCCCTAGGATTCTATCCACTAGCCTTTATCATTCCAAGCGAGCCAACGAATGAACCAAAATCCAGGGAACCGCCGCCACGTCACCGTCATCGGCGCCGGAATCGTCGGCATGTCGTGCGCGTTGCATCTGTTGCGCGAAGGCCATCAGGTGCGGGTGATCGACCGCAACCCGCCCGGCGAGGGATGTTCCTACGGCAACGCCGGGCTGTTTGCCGATTACTCCTTCGTGCCCCTGTCCCTGCCGGGGGTGCTCGCCAACGTGCCGAAATGGCTTTTGGACCCCTTGGGGCCGCTGGCGATCCGCTGGCGGCATGCGCCGAAGATGCTTTCGTGGCTTCTTCGTTTCGTCCGCGCCGGGCGGCCGCAAAGGGTGGCCGAAATCTGCGACGCCCTTTCGCCGTTGTTGGGCTCGTCGCTGGAGGAGCACCAGACCCTGGCCAGAGGCACCGACGCCGAGGGGCTGATCCGCACCCAGGGCTACATGTACGTTTACGAGGACGCGGTTTCCGCGGCCAAGGACGCGCTGGCCTGGCGGCTCCGGTCAGAGCGCGGCGCCGACTTCCGCGAGATCGGCGCCGACGAGATTCGCGAACGCGAACCGGCGCTGGCGCCGATCTACGAGAAAGGCTACTTCCTGCCGAACCTCGGCTTTACCGTCGATCCGCACGGCCTGGTCAAGGGGCTGGGCAAGTACTTCGCCCAATCGGGCGGGGTAATGGTGTTGCGCGACGTCCTTGACGTCGACATCGGACCCGATGGCCCGAGAAGCCTTTTGACCGGTGAAGGACCGGTGGAAGTGGACCAAATCGTCATCGCCGCCGGCGCCTGGTCGGGGCGGCTGGCGGCGCGTTTGGGAAGCCCCGTGCCCTTGCAGGGGGAGCGCGGCTACCACGTCGTCCTGCCCGACCCGGGGTTCAAGCTGAATTCCGCCGTCGTCGCCGGCGGGCGGAAGTTCGTCGCCACCCCGGTCGAGCCCGGGATCAAGTTCGCCGGAACATCGGAATTTGGCGGCCTGGAGGCGCCGCCCAACATGGCCCGGGCCCGGGTCCTGCTGCGCCACGCGAAAAGGATGTTCCCCGGCATCAACACCGAAAACGCCCGCCAATGGTCGGGGTTCCGGCCGACCCTGCCCGACAGCCTGCCGGTGATCGGCCGCTCGCCGGTTTTCGAAAACGTCTTCTTCGCCTTCGGCCATCAGCATGTCGGGTTGACCGGCGGCCCCCGGACAGGCCGTATCATCGCCGACCTGGTGGCCGGCCGGACGCCGAACATCGATATCCGGCCGTTCCGGGCCGACCGGTTCTAGGCGGGGGCTGGGAGACGCAAGGTTTTTTTTATGCTAGAGCAGGGAATCCGTGCCGACAGGATTTGCCGAATCTGATAATATGCAAGCCGAGGCTTTCGGAGGATGACATGATGATACGACGCCGTGACTTTCTGGGCCCTTGGCTGCCTGCCCTTTTTATTGCCGCCCTTGTGGCCACCGGCTTGCAACCGGGGCCGGCCCGGGCGGATGAATTTAGCGACGGGGCCAAGAAATTTATCGAGATTCTGACCTCTGACGCGATTTCCATGCTGACGGTCGAGAATATCTCCAAGACCGAACGGTCCGACCGGTTCCGCCGGTTGATGAACAAGAACTTCGCCATCAAGGGAATCGCCAAATTCGTCCTTGGCCGCCAATGGCGGAAAGCCACCGAATCCGAGAAAGAGGAATACCTGCAACTTTTCGAGGATTTATTGGTCGCCACCTATGCCGACCGGTTCGCCAAATATTCGGGCGAAAAGCTGCTGGTCAAAAAATCGGAAGCAAGAGGCAAGGGCGATGCCCTCGTCCATACGATCATGATCCGCGTCGATGGGGCGAAGCCGTTGAAGGTCGCCTGGCGGGTCCGGGGCAAGGCCGGGAACTACAAGATCGTCGATATCATGGTCGAAGGCATCAGCATGGTGGTGACCCAGAAATCGGAATTCGCGTCGTTTATCCGGCAAAACGGCGGTTCCATAGGGGCGTTGCTGTCCGAGCTCAGGAAACGCATACAAGAAAATATTTGATGGCGCGTGCCCTGATTTCATCCCATGGCACCGACAATGACCCAAGGCCTTGAGGGCGGCGTCGAAACCCCGTCGGGAAAAGACTCGGCCTACGAAAACTTTCCCGTCGGGTCCTGGCTGCTGCCGGCACGGCTGCGGCCGCATATCGCAAAATTCTACGCCTTTGCCCGCGCCATCGACGACATCGCCGATAACCCGGACCTGGCCGCCGAGGACAAGGTGCGAAGGCTGGACGATTTCGAGACGGCTTTGCTGGGCACCCATTCCGACGAGCCGGCCTTGTGGACCGCCCACACCATGCGCGACAGCCTGGCCGAAACGGGGGTCACGGCCGATCATTGCCTCGACCTGATCGCCGCCTTCAAGCAGGACGCGACGAAACTCAGATACAATGATTGGGACGACCTGATGGGCTATTGCTTTTTGTCCGCCGCCCCGGTCGGCCGTTATCTGTTGGATTTGCACGGCGAGCCCAAAGACGGTTACGGCCCGTCGGACGCCCTGTGCAACGCCCTTCAGGTGATCAACCACCTGCAGGACTGCAAGGACGATTACCTCAACCTGGACCGGGTGTATCTGCCCCAGGACTGGATGAAGGACGAAGGCGTCGAGGCGGCGGACCTGACGGCAGGTCAATCGACGCCGGGGCTGCGCCGGGTTCTGGACCGGACCCTTGACGCCACCGAATCATTGATAGCCGAGGCCCGGGCCCTCCCCGGCGGGTTGAAAAGCCGCCGTCTGGCCATGGAATCGGCGGCCATCCTGGAAATCGCCGTCCGGCTGAGTGGCTTACTCCGCCACCGCGATCCCTTGGGCCCCAGGCGCGTTCAATTGACCAAGCCGGGGTATGTCTGGTGTTGCGTCAAGGGGGCGGCCCGGGCTTGGGTTTACCCTGGGTGACGACCGGGCGTTTGTTGTGTATCCATAAGCCCCATGAGCGCCCCTGAAACATCCTCCGCGGCGGAAACCTGGGCCCTCGTGGAAGCCGTCGTCCGGCGCTCCGGCACGTCTTTTTACTGGGCCATGCGCTGTCTGCCGGAAAAAAAACGCCAGGCCATGTACGGCATCTACGCGTTTTGCCGCGAGGTCGACGACATCGCCGACGGACCCGGCGCGCCTGACGAAAAGCTGGCCCGGCTGGAGCAGTGGCGGGGCGAGATCGAACGCCTTTACGGGGACCAGCCGCGCTATCCGGTGATCAAAGCCTTGCAAGGCCCGGTGGAGGATTTCGGGCTTAAAAAAGAGGACTTCCGGGCCCTCATCGACGGCATGGAAATGGACGCCGGCGAACCGCTGCGCATCGCCGACATGGATGAACTGAACCTCTATTGCGACCGCGTCGCCTGCGCCGTCGGAAGGCTTTGCGTTTGCGTGTTCGGGATCGACGCCGCCAAGGGGCGGGAACTGGCGTTTGCCTTGGGCCAGGCGTTGCAATTGACCAACATCCTCAGGGACATTCCCGAAGACGCCGAAAGGGACAGACTCTATATTCCCGAAGACCTTTTGCAGGATCACGACGTGACCGGGCCGGACCTGTCCTCTAAATTTAAAAGTCCTGGTTTTTCAAAGGCTTGTGATGTCCTGGCCGAGATCGGGATGCGCCGGTTCGAACAAGCCGCGGAGGTGATTTCACGCTGCGAGCGGGCGCAGGTCCGCCCGGCCATCATGATGATGGAAATTTACCGGCGAATCCTGGGCCTGCTGATGCGCCGGGGGTGGAAGAACCTTACCCTGCCGGTAGGCGTTTCCAAGGCCGGCAAGCTCTGGATTGCCCTTCGATATGGATATTTACAGTGACCGGACCCATAACCCACATCATCGGCGCCGGCATGTCCGGTCTTTCGGCGGCGGTCAGCCTGATCAAGACCGGGCACCGGGTCGTCGTGCACGAATCCGCCGGACATGCCGGCGGCCGCTGCCGGTCTTTCCACGACGAGGCCCTGGGCCGCCGCATCGATAACGGCAACCACCTGCTGCTCGGCGGCAATCGGGCGGCTCATGCATACCTGAAGGACATCGGGGCGGAAGCCAGTCTCACCGGGCCCGAAAGGGCGGAATTTCACTTCCTCGACCTGAAAACCGCCGAGCGGTGGACCGTCACCCTGGATGCCGGGTTCTTGCCCAAGGCCGTCTTTTCCAAGGCCGGCCGGGTACCGGGCAGCCGTCCCCTCGATTACCTGAAGGCGTTCCGGCTCGCCTGGGCCGGCGGCGAAACCACGGTGGCCCAGTGCCTGGGCCCCGACAACGCCCTCTTTCGGCGGTTCTGGGAACCCATCTCCGTCGCCATTCTCAACACCGCCGCCCAGGAAGGGGCGGCGTCCCTGTTGTCGACGGTGATGCGCGAAACCCTTTTTCGCGGCCAAGCCGCCTGCCGTCCCCTGATCGCCAAGCGGGGCTTGAGCGATAGCTTCGTCGATCCGGCGGTGCGGTTTCTCGAAGGCCGGGGCGCCGATTTTCGCCTCAACAACCGGCTCAGGGGCCTGAATATCGGGGACGCCCGCGTGGCGGGGCTGGATTTTGGAGACGGGCCCGCGGCCTTGGACGACGGCGACACCGTGGTGTTGGCGGTGCCGCCGCCGGTCGCCGCCGGGCTGCTGCCCGGCCTCGAGGTTCCCGGCGAATTCCGCGCCATCGTCAACGGCCATTTTCGCCTGGAGCGTAAAATCGAAGGCTTTTCGTTTCTAGGGCTTTCTGGCGGCCTCGGCCAATGGCTGTTCGTGCGCGGCGACGTCGCCTCGGTGACGGTCAGTGCCGCGGATGATTTGGCCGAAGAGGATAATGCCTCGATCGCCGGACGGCTATGGGCCGATGTCGCCCTCGCCCTCGGTCTCGGTGCCGTTCCGTTGCCGCCTCACAGGATTGTGAAAGAAAAACGCGCCACCTTCGCCCAGACTCCGGAACAGGAAAAACGCCGCCCCGGCGCCCGGACCGGGTTGAAAAACCTTTTCCTGGCCGGGGACTGGACCGCGACGGGGCTGCCGGCGACCATCGAAGGCAGTATCCGGTCGGGCCGGACGGCTGCGGACCTGGTTCTAAAGACTTGAAAAAGTAGCGGTTTTCTGAGAAAAACACAGTACGAAACATTGGGGGGAAATCCATTGGTATTTCCGCTTGTAATTATGACAGGTCACTTCTTATAAGGTGGCCTAAGGAATTATGTTGGAATTAGTGAAATCGCAACAAGCCGAATCGGCCCCGTCAAACGTTTACGATATTGACGGCATCGATGGGGTCATCGATGAAGCGCGGGATTGGCTTGTCGGTCGCCAAGCCAAGGACGGCTATTGGGCGTTCGAGTTGGAAGCCGATGCCACCATCCCGGCCGAGTACATCATGCTCAACCATTACCTCGACGAGATCGACGATGCCGTCGAGGCCAAACTGGTCGTCTACCTCAAGAACACCCAAGGCAAGCACGGCGGCTGGCCGCTTTACCACGACGGCGACTTTAACCTCAGCGCCTCGGTGAAGGCCTATTTAGCCCTCAAGCTGACGGGCGAAGACGTCGATGCGCCTTATATGCGGTGGGCCAGGAAGGCGATCCTCGAACACGGCGGCGCCGCCCGGTCAAACGTCTTCACCCGTTTTGCCTTGGCCCTGTTCGGCCAGGTGCCGTGGCGCGCCGTCCCGGTGATCCGGGTCGAAGCCATGTTGTTGCCCAAATGGGCGCCTTTCCACATCTACAAGGTTTCCTATTGGTCGCGAACGGTGATGGTGCCGCTGAAGGTGTTGGCGGCGTTGAAACCCCGGGCCCGCAACCCGCGCGGCGTCAATATTTCCGAACTGTTCGTCAAACCGGCGAACGAACAGAGGTTTTATCAGACAAACCCGACCGGTAATTTCTTTGGCACGTTGATGCTGGTTGTCGACTATATGGCGCGATTCGTTATCCCGCTGATTCCTAAGCGTTTGGAAAAGATGGCCATCGAAAGGGCGATGAAATTCGTCACCGAGCGCCTCAACGGCGAGGATGGCCTGGGCGGAATTTTCCCGGCCATGGCCAACGCGTTGATGGCCTTCGATGCGATGGAAGTTCCCAAGGATCATCCTGATTACGTCATTTGCCGCAAGGCCATCGACAGGCTTCTGGTGCTCCACGACGACTGGGGCTATTGCCAGCCTTGTCTGTCGCCCGTATGGGACACCGGCCTGGCCGCCCATGCGATGCTGGAATCGGGCCTTTCCGCCAACGATCCGGTCATGGCGCGGGCCAATGAATGGTTGCTGGGCCGGCAAATCCTCGACGTCAAGGGCGACTGGCAGGCCAACCGCGGCCATCTTCGCCCCGGGGGATGGGCGTTCCAGTACTGGAACGACTATTACCCCGACGTCGACGACAGCGCCGTCGTCGTCATGGCGCTCCATCGCGCCGACCCTGAAAAATACCGTGAAGCCATCGAACGCGGCACCGAATGGATCATCGGCATGCAAAGCAAAAACGGCGGCTGGGGGGCTTTCGACGCCGACAACGATCATATGTTCCTGCAAAACATTCCCTTTGCCGATCACGGCGCGCTTCTGGACCCGCCGACCGCCGATGTCAGCGCCCGTTGCCTGGGCATGCTGGCCCAATTGGGCTACGACAAGGACCACCCGGTGATGGCCAAGGGGCTGGTCTATCTGCGCAGCGAACAGGAAGAGGACGGGTCCTGGTTCGGCCGATGGGGCAACAATTACGTCTATGGGACGTGGTCGGTCCTGTGCGCCTTCAACGCCGCTGGTATGGACATGCAGGCCCGTTATATCCGCAAGGCCGTGGATTGGCTGAAATTCGTCCAGCGCCCCGACGGTGGTTGGGGGGAGGACTGTTCCACCTACTGGCAGCACCGGACCTGGTACGTATCGGAGGCGACCCTGCATCGGCGCCGCGACGAGGTCAAAACCAGCACCCCGTCGCAAACGTCTTGGGCGTTGTTGGGTTTAATGGCGGCCGGTGAGGTCAATAGCGAGAGCGTCGATCGGGGGATAGAATACCTGATGAACGCCGAACGCGACGCCGGCAATTGGCATGAGGAATATTTCAATGCCGTCGGCTTTCCCCGGGTCTTTTACCTTCGCTATCACGGGTACAGCGCCTATTTCCCGTTATGGACGTTGTCGCGATACCGCGACCTCAAGAACGGCGGTGGCAAGTATCCCAAGTTCGGTATTTGAAGAACCTCGGCGTCATTTGCGGACTCACCCAAGAGGCCGATTGCCTAGGCGTTTTCCCGGCTGACCAGCGGCCTTCCGTTAGATGCAGCGGCGCCCGCACCCAGCGGGCTTTTGACCTGGCCCGGCAATTGACCGCCGAAGGATGCCGGGGGTTGCTCAGTTTCGGCACCGCCGGGGGTCTGACCGCTGACCTGAAACCCGGCGCCGTGGTCATTCCCCAATCCGTTGCCGTTGATGACGGCCGGGTTTACGAAACGTCGGAACCGTGGCGTGACAGCGTGCTTCGGTTATTGGCCGGCGGCGAAGTCATCGACACCCGGACCATGGCCGGCGCCGACGCGGTGGTTGCCACCCTTGCCGCCAAACGCGCCCTGGCGGCGCGGACGGACGCCGTCGCCGTCGATATGGAAAGCCACGCCGTCGCCCGGGCGGCCCAGGAAGCCGAGGTGGCGTTCCTGGTCATCCGGGCCGTCGCCGATCCCGCGGGGCAGGCGATACCGGATTGGGTTTTGGGAAACATTACCGAGGCCGGCGATCCCCGGTACGGAGCCATCCTTGCCGGCTTGCTCAAAAATCCCTGGGATTTGCCGGCCCTGATCGGCTTGGCCGGAAACAACCGAAAAGCAATCGCCGCCTTACGCCGCGTTGCTGGCCATCTCGGCCCGTCGTTCGGCCTTGAGTGATTCTTCCTCGGCCTTTTTCTGGCTCAGCGTCTTGATCAGGCCTTCGAAGACGAATTCGGCCGGACGCTGATTATCGAGAGGGATTTCCGGGGCCATCGGCCTGTCCGTGTCGATGCCCTTCAAATAGACCCCCAGCGCCTTCAGGGGATGGGCGACGACATCGGTGACGGCGGTCGCCTCGTAGCCGCAATGGACCATGCAGTCGGCGCATTTTTCGTATTTACCGGTGCCGTAATCGTCCCACCGGGTTTCGGTCATCAACTGATCGAAACTTTCGGCGTATCCCTCGCTCAACAAATAACACGGGCGTTGCCATCCAAAGATGTTGCGCGTCGGATTGCCCCAAGGCGTGCACTGGTATTGCTGGTTTCCGGCCAGGAAGTCCATGAACAGGACCGATTGCGAAAACCGCCATTTGATCTTTCCCTGAAGCTTGAAGATGTCGCGGAACAATTGCTTGGTCTTGGTCCGGTTGAGGAAATGTTCCTGGTCCGGCGCGCGTTCATAGGCATAGCCCGGCGATACGGTAATCCCCTCGACGCCCAGGTCGTCGGTGACGAAATCTAAATAATCCGCCACTTCCCGCGCGTTCATCTGATCGAACAGCGTGCAGTTGACGTTGACCCTGAAGCCCTTGGCCTTGGCGGCGCGGATGGCCGAGACGGCGCGCTTGAAAACGCCCTTTTGCGACACCGCGTGATCGTGGTGTTCCTCCAGGCCGTCGAGATGGACCGAAAAGGTCAGGTACGGCGACGGCGTGAAGCGTCCGAGGTTCTTTTCCAGCAGCAAGGCGTTGGTGCACAGATAAACGAATTTCTTGCGGGCGACGATGCCCTCGACGATTTCGACGATATCCTTGTGAATCAAGGGCTCGCCGCCGGGGATGGAGACCACCGGAGCGCCGCATTCATCGACCGCGTCCAGGCATTCGCGGAGGCTGAGCCGTTTGTCGAGGATCTCGTCCTCGTAGTCGATCTTGCCGCAGCCGGCGCAGGCCAGATTGCAGCGGAACAGCGGCTCCAGCATCAGGACCAGGGGGTATTTTTCGACGCCCTTCAGCCGTTGGCGAAGGATATAGGCGCCAACCCGGATTTTCTGGATCAAGGGGATGGACATGGAAGCCGCTACCCTAGGCGTGTTGTCCGTTTTGGCGAACGGCTTCCTTGAGCTCGCGGGGAAGCTTGAAGGTAATGTTTTCCTCCACCCCGTGGACCTTGGTTAATTTGACCTCGGCGAAATCGCCAAGACGGGCGATCACTTCCTGGACCAGTTCCTCGGGCGCCGAGGCGCCGGCGGTGACGCCGACGATATCGACATCCTTGAGCCACGCCGGGTCCAGGTTTTCGGCATCGTCGATCAGGTAACTGGGAACGCCGAGCTCGGTGCCGATCTCGCGCAGGCGGTTGGAATTGGAGCTGTTGGTGGCGCCGACGACGAGCAGTAAATCCACGTGTTCGGCCAGGTTCCGGACGGCCTGTTGGCGGTTCTGGGTGGCGTAACAGATGTCCTTGACGTCGGGGCCGATAATGGTCGGGAAACGCTTCTTCAGGGCCTCGATCACCTCGCGGGTCTCATCGACGCTGAGCGTCGTTTGGGTGACGTAGGCGAGCTTGTCCGGGTCCCGGACATCAAGCTTCGCCACGTCTTTGGGCTTGATCACCAGCAACACGCCGCCGGGAATGCGGCCCTGGGTGCCTTCGACTTCCGGGTGGCCCTCGTGGCCGATCAGAATGACCTGGCGGTCCATCTTGGCGTGGTTCTGCCCTTCCTTATGGACCTTGGACACCAACGGGCAGGTGGCGTCGATGACCGGCAGGTTGCGGTCCTTGGCCTGGTTCTCGACGGTTTCGGAAACGCCGTGGGCGCTGAAAATCGTTACCGCGCCATCGGGCACGTCGTCCACCTCTTCGACGAAAACAGCGCCCTTGGCCCTGAGAGTCTCGACCACGCGCTTGTTGTGGACGATTTCGTGGCGCACGTAAACCGGCGGGCCATAGAGGTCGATGGCCCGTTCGACGATTTCAATGGCGCGCTCCACACCGGCGCAAAACCCGCGCGGGGAGGCCAGCCATACGTCGATTTTCTGGTTCTTTTTCGGTGCCATGATCGTTACCCAATAACCTTGCCGATTGCCAAGCGCGCCTAGGGGCGGCAAGGATCATTGTTGAAAATAGGGACTATCCGGCCAAAGGTGAAGGGGTGTTTACCCTTTTCGGCAAGTTTTTTAAATGCAAAACCTGTATTTGAGTACTTTTTTTTGGCTGGAAGACCGGGAATGACAGCGAACGAAAGAAACGGCCGATGATTTTTATCACCGGCGCTACCGGATTCGTCGGCTCGGCGGTCCTCAGAAAGCTGATCGAACGCGGCCATGAGGTGCGCGCCATGGTCCGGCCGGCCAGCGACCGCCGCAACCTCGACGGGCTCGCCGTCGAGGTGGTCGAAGGCGACCTGACCGAGCCCGCCACCCTCCGCTCCGCCCTCAAGGGATGCCGGGGCCTTTTCCACGTCGCCGCCGATTACCGGTTGTGGGCGCCCGACCCGGCGCCGATGTTCAAGGCCAATGTGGAAGGAACCCGGGCGATCATGCTGGCGGCGGCCGACGCCGGCGTCGAGCGCATCGTCTATACGTCTTCCGTCGCCACCTTGGGGCTGCTCCCCGGCGACCAGGCGTCGGACGAAGAAACGCCGGTCGGGTTCGAGAACATGATCGGGCCTTACAAGCAATCCAAGTTCCTGGCCGAAGCCGAGGTCCGGGAGTTGGCGGACTCCGAGGGCCTGGCGGTGGTCATCGTCAACCCGTCGATGCCCCTCGGCCCCCGCGACATCAAGCCGACCCCCACCGGGCGCATGATCGTCGAGGCGGCGTCGGGGAAAATGCCGGCCTACGTGGATACCGGGCTCAACGTCGTCCACGTCGACGACGTCGCCGAAGGCCACTTGCTGGCCTTCGATAAAGGACAGGTGGGGGAGCGCTATATCCTCGGCGGCGAAAACCTGAGCCTCAAGCAAATCCTCTCCACCATCGCCGGCATCACCGGCGGCAAGGCGCCGGGGCTCAGGATTCCCCACAACCTGATCATGCCCGTCGCGGTGGTGGCCGAAGCCTGGACGCGCCTGACCGGCGGCGGCGAGCCCTTCGTCACCGTCGACGGCCTCAGGATGGCGAAAAAGAAGATGTATTTTTCCCACCAAAAGGCGGCGCGGGCCTTGGGATATGCGCCCCGCCCGGCGGCCAAGGCGCTGCAGGACGCCGTCCGGTGGTTCCGTGAAAACGGCTACTTGGATTAATTCGCGTTTTCCCATGGACGGAGCCTTGCCCTAGGGGCGGCGGCGTTTTATGACTCCGTCCTCTGGGTTCAATAGGGAATGGCGAAAGTCTGATGAAAGCGGTCATGCTAGCCGCCGGCGTCGGAAGACGTCTTTATGGCGATCAAAACGACGACCTGCCCAAGGCCTTGCTGCGTTTCGAGGGCAAGACGCTTCTCGAACGCCATATCGGGATTCTGAAGGCGCTCGGCGTCGACGAGCTTGTCCTGGTCGTCGGCCACCGCAAGGAAGACCTTTTGGCCGAGGCCGAAAAAGTGGCCCCTGATGGGTTTGTCCGCTCCGTTTTCAATCCCCGTTTCAAGGAAGGCCCGATCCTTTCGCTATGGACCGCGGACGAGGAATTGCGCAGCGGCGAAGACGTCCTGTTCATGGATTCGGACGTTCTCTATCCTCCGGAAATGTTGAGCCGCCTCATTCGTTCCGTGCACGACAGTTGCTTCCTCATCGACCGTGATTTCGTACCCGGCGAAGAGCCGGTGAAGCTTTGTATCCGCGACGGCGAGCCGGTCGATTTCGGCAAACAGGTCACCGACGACTATGACGACATCGGCGAGTGGCCGGGTTTTTTGAAAATGTCGGGCGATGTCGCGGCCAAAATCGCCGATGCCGCCGGGGTCTATATCGACAGGGGCGAATTCGACGTCACCTACGAAGAAGCCATGCGCGACGTGCTGGCGGCCGAACCCGAGGGCACCTTCGGTTACGAGGACATCACCGGCATCCCCTGGATCGAGATCGATTTCCCTTCCGACTTGCTGCGGGCGCAAAAGATCGTCATGCCGCTGGTCAGCGATTTCGTCGCCGAGGAACCCCCATCGCCCGAACAGCCCCAGGTCAACCAGGCCCCCGGCGAATAACGCCCCCTCAAAAACCTTTTTATGTTCCCTGGCTGAATTGCAACAGCACGACGCCGAAGGCGACGCCGGCGGCGGCGATGACGCGCCGCCGGCCAAAGGGTTCGCCGAGCATGATGGCGCCGATCAACGCCGCCAGGATGACGCTGGTCTCGCGCAGCGCCGAGACATAGGTCATCGGCGTCAGGGTCATCGCCCAAATCACCAGCCCATATCCCAGATAGGCCAGGACCCCGCCGATGGCGCCGGTCTTCCAGTGCGCCTTCAGGGACCGCCCGAGGACGCGCCGGCGCATGAAGATCACCAGCAACCCAAAGGGAATCCCGTCAATCAGGAACAGGTAGACGATATAGGAGAACACATCGTCCGCCGTCCGTCCGCCTAAGCCGTCGATCACCGTGTAAGCGCCGATGGTGACGCTGGTGCACAGCGCGAAGAACACGCCTTTGCCTTCGCCCGTCCGCCAACGGCTGTCGAACGTCAGGCTGATGATGGCGGCGCAAATGACGATCACCGCGGCGATGCCGGCCGGGCTCAGGGTTTCGCCGGCGAAAATAAACGCCGCGCCGGCGACCAGGATCGGGGCGGTGCCGCGCGAGATCGGATAGACGTGGGACAGGTCCCCGAACCGGTATTGCAGGGCGACGCAGACGAAATAGACCTGATGAACGGCGACCGACCCGAGAATGAACGGCCAGGCCTCGGCATTCGGCGCCTCGACGAAGGGCAGTAGGGCGGCGGCGCAAACGATGCCGACGCCATTGACCACGGCGAGGCGCACCCACGGGTCGCCGCCGCTCTTGACCAGCGCGTTCCAGCTCGCGTGAAGGACCGCCGCCGTCAGAACCAGGGTAAGGACGAGTGGATCCATTGGCGGGGGTCCGAGGGCGGGGGCTTAGGGTATGGCCTTGGGGGCGTCTATAAGCGGCTAGACCCTGAAGACGTATTCCCTGGCCGGGTCGCGGTCGATGTCGGGCGGATAATTCTTGTGCTTGTCGGCGTAGTATTTCGGCCTGTGGTCGGCGGCCGACAG
>JADFNT010000005.1 GCA_022563215.1 Pseudomonadota bacterium | reverse complement strand
GGCTTGGGCCCCAAGGTATCTTGATTTCACCCACTTTTAGCGGTTCTGATCGGATGCAGGCTCGGATTGTTCCGCCGCGGAAGCAGGGCCAGACGATCAAGCACCAGCTTCTGCTGATGCCCACTACGACGAGGATTTACGCAACCATTCATGGACGCTATTGAACGTCAATGGACGTTAAGTTACTGTTTTAAAAGAGATTTATAAGGGAAATAGTGAGCGGTGTCAAAGGCTTAAAAGAGGCCTAGAAAGTCTTATACGACGTTTTAGCCTTAAACGGCTTTAAGTCTTAATACGATGTGGTGGCAAGATTTTACAAGAATATTCAACGGAATAAAAGCGGAGCGAAAGAAGGCGGTCCTTGTCGGTCATTTTATCTGCGGTGGGATTTTTTTTAACCTCCTTTCGGCCGGCATAGGGGAAAACGGCCACCGGGGAAGAATCCAAAAGAACAAGTTATTTCAATAAGTTATAAATTACTGAATTTCCTTTTATGGAAAATGGCATGGGTTTTGCGGGGTACCTTCCGGTACGGGATTGGCCCGTACCGGATGTAACGGGAGAAAACCCATGCGCACCGATTTTGGACCGAGGGACGATTTCGAAAACTTCCTGATGTCGGAATTCAATACCATGAGCGAGGCTCCGAAGCCGTCGATCGACCGCTTCCAGGCTGGATTGCGGATCGTCAACGCGCTCGCCGACGACCTGACGCTGGACGTGGCGGAAGTCGATATCGATGATCTCTATTGAGCCTAGTATTAAGCTGATCTCTATTGAGCCTAGTATTAAGCCAAGTCCGGTAAAAAGGACTGTTTTACAATAACTTAACGGAAGGACGGAAGACGTGCCTTCTGAACGGGAATATCATCGCGCGTTGGCGGTGAGCCTGTTGAAATCCGTCGGATTCGATGACGCCGTCGATTGCGCGCCCGGAAACCGATGGCAGGGGGTGTTGGCGCAACTCCTGAGCTTGCCCAAGCTCCCACCGAACCCCCACCGGGCCCCCCCGGCACGAAGACCCGAGAGCCAAAGCACCCTAGGACCCGGGCGATCCGCCTCCGGCCGGAAGAATGCGCGGCCCGGCATAAATTTCCTTTCCCCCCTGTTTTTCCCAGATTTCCGCCATTATCATCGCTCCTTGGTATTATCCCGCTTCCCGGGCTTGGGCGTCGACGACGGCCAGGGCGCTCATGTTGACGATTCCCCGGGCGGTCACCGACGGCGTCAGGATATGCGCCGGTTGGGCGGCGCCGAGCAGCATCGGTCCGACCGGCAAACCGCCGCCTATGGATTTCAACACGTTGAAGGTGCTGTTGGCGGCCTCAAGGCCGGGCAGGATCAACAGGTTGGCCTGGCCGCTGAGCCGCGAATGGGGGAACATCCGTTTGCGGTACTCCTCGTTGAAGGCGATGTCGGCCTGCATTTCGCCTTCGACCTCCAGGTCCGGGGCGCGGTCGCGCAACAACTCGACGGCGCGGTGCATCCTGTCGGCGGAAGGCGTGCCGGCGGAGCCGAAATTCGAATGCGACACCAGCGCCACTTTCGGTACCTCGCCGAAACGGCGGACCGCCTCGGCGGCGAGAAGGGTCATTTCGACCAGTTCGTCCGCCGTCGGCTCATAGGTGACGTGGGTGTCGCAGAGGAAGAAGGTGCCGCTCGGCATGATCAGGGTCGAAAGCGCCGAAACGTCCAGCACGCCGTCGGCCTTGCCGATGACGTCCAGCACATGGGTCAGGTGTTCGCGGTATTGGCCGTAGGTGCCGCAGATCATGGCATCGGCTTCGCCGCGTTTGAGCATCATCGCCGCGATCACCGTTGATTGGGTGCGCAGGATGGTGCGTGCCGCGTCCGGCGACACGCCCTGGCGCTGCATCAGCTCGTGGTAACCGCGCCAATAGTCGTCATAGCGGGGATCGTTCTCGGGATTGACGATCTCGACGTGCTTGTCCAGAACCAGCCTCAGGCCCAGCTTTTCGACCCGGCGTGAAATGACGTCGGGCCGTCCGACCAGGATCGGCCGGGCGATATT
The DNA here is from genome assembly GCA_022563215.1 of Pseudomonadota bacterium. Taxonomy (GTDB): domain Bacteria; phylum Pseudomonadota; class Alphaproteobacteria; order Rhodospirillales; family Casp-alpha2; genus Casp-alpha2. The sequence continues at coordinate 14,538 of JADFNT010000005.1, read as the reverse complement.
GTCGTCGATCAGCACCTGGACGGCGCGCAGCACCCGTTCGTCCTCGCCTTCGGCCAGGACCAGGCGCTTGGGGTTTTGGCGGGCGCTGTCGAAGATGGGCTTCATCAACATGCCCGAGCGGAAGACAAACCGCGCCAGTTGATCGTGATAGGCGTCGAAATCCTCGATCGGGCGCGTGGCGACGCCGCTGTCCATGGCCGCGCGGGCGACGGCGGGGGCGATTTCGACGATCAGGCGCGGGTCGAACGGCTTCGGAATCAGGTATTCGGGGCCGAATTTGAGGTCCTCGCCGCCGTAGGCCTTGGCGACGATTTCCGAACTTTCGGCCATCGCCAGGCCGGAAAGCGCCTTGACCGCCGCCAGCTTCATGTCTTCGTTGATGGTCGTGGCGCCGACATCCAAGGCGCCGCGGAAGATGAACGGAAAACACAGCACGTTGTTGACCTGGTTCGGGTAATCGGACCGCCCGGTGGCGATGACCGCATCCGGGTTGGCCTTCCTGGCCTCGTCGGGGTTGATTTCAGGGTCCGGGTTGGCGAGCGCCAGGATAAATGGCTTGGCGGCCATCTTCTTGACCATGTGGGGTTTGAGGATTCCGGGCACCGAAAGCCCTAAGAAAACGTCGGCGCCTTCGATCACCGCATCCAGGTCGCGGGCCTTGGTTTTTTGGGCGTAGCGCGCTTTTTCCGGGTTCATGTCCTCTTCGCGGCCCTCGTAGACGACGCCGATGACGTCGACCAGGGTGATGTTGTTCTTTTTCATGCCTAATTGGACCAACAGGTCCAGGCACGCGATGCCGGCGGCGCCGCCGCCCGTGGATACCAGTTTGACGTCTTTCATCTTCTTGCCGACGACGCGCAATCCGTTGACCAGAGCCGCCGCGGCGACGATCGCCGTGCCGTGCTGGTCGTCGTGGAAGACCGGGATGTTCATCCGTTCGCGGAGCTTGCTTTCGACGATGAAGCACTCCGGCGCCTTGATGTCCTCCAGGTTGATGGCGCCGAAGGTCGGTTCCAGGCTGGCGATGATGTCGACCAGCTTGTCCGGGTCGGATTCGTCGACCTCGATGTCGAAGACGTCGATGCCGGCGAACTTCTTGAACAGCACCGCCTTGCCCTCCATCACCGGCTTCGACGCCAGCGCCCCGATGTTGCCGAGGCCGAGAACGGCGGAACCGTTGGTAATGACGCCGACCAGGTTCTGCCTTACGGTCAGGTTCGCCACTTCCAACGGATCCTCGACAATGGCGTCGCAGGCCGCCGCCACCCCGGGCGAATAGGCGAGCGCCAGGTCGCGTTGGTTGCCGAGCGGCTTGGTCGCCGTGATCGACAGCTTTCCCGGCTGCGGATAGCGGTGATAATGAAGCGCCATTTCTCTGAGTGTTTTGTCGGTCATCGGTTTTTCCAAATCCGTGCCCCAATCCGTAATTGCCGGTAGGGTGATTGGTAAAATGCAAGGGGGCAACCCGTTTTCGGGGAAAGCCGATGATCGACACCGAATTCGCGCCTGTATCCACGGTCATCGGCCACCGCGGCGCCGCCGGGCACGCGCCGGAAAACACCCTGGCGTCCCTGGAAAAAGCCGCCGGGCTGGGCGTCCGCTGGGTTGAATTCGACACCAAGCTGACCGCCGACGGCCACGTGGTCCTGTTCCATGACGATACCCTGGAACGGACCACCGATGGCCGTGGGGCGGTGGCCGAAACGACGCTTGCCGACCTCCGGGCCCTCGACGCCGGAAGCTGGTTCGACGGGGGCTCCCAGGGGGCCTATGCCGGGGAGCGGGTGCCGACATTAAAAGAGGCGATGGAAACCCTGGCGCGGCTCGACCTCGGCGCCGTCGTCGAGATCAAGCCCAGTCCCGGCCGGGAAAGGGAAACCGGCTTGGCCGTCGCCAGGGTGCTGGCGGCGGGGTGGCCGGAAACCTTGCCGGCGCCGCTGATTTCCAGCTTCGAGAAAACGGCCCTCGGCGGCGCCCGCGAGGCGGCGCCGAACATCCGCCGCGCCCTCAACGTGTTCAAAATACCCCGGGGCTGGCGAAAAAAAACAAAGGCCCTGGGCTGCCGGTCGGTGCATTGCCTGGAGCGGAATTTGACCGCCAGACGGGTCGGCGTTCTCAAGGACGAGGGGATGGCGGTCCGCGCCTTTACCGTCAACGACCGGACCCGTGCCGAGACGCTGTTGCGGTGGGGGGTCGATGGGGTGTTCAGCGATTACCCCGAACGCATGCCCCAGGATAACCGCTAACCGCCCCCCCGTCTTGTCTTCGCAAGCCCTTTTCCTTGGCCTTCGGCGCGTCGATCATGGTATCAGCGTTCCAGGCGAGGCCCACCGACCAGCAACGGAATTTTCCCTTGAACGCCATTTTCTTCGCCATTGTCCTGATCGCCTTTGTCGTTGCCGGTTTCCGGCAACTGACCTGGACGCCGCCGGCGGACGCGGCCGCCCTACCCCTAGGCCCGATGCAGGAACTGGGCACGGCGATGATCGACGCCGCGGCCGGGTCGGTGACGTTGGCGTTGGGGCTGATCGGCGTCATGGCCCTGTTTCTGGGCCTGATGAAGGTGGCCGAGGAAGGGGGGCTGCTGACCATCATCGCCCGCACCGTCCGGCCGCTGATGGTGCGGCTGTTTCCCGACGTGCCGGCCGACCATCCGGCCATGGGCTCGATGATCCTCAACATGGCGGCCAATGCGATGGGGCTGGGCAACGCGGCGACGCCGTTCGGCATCCGCGCCATGGAACAACTGGACACCCTGAACGCCACCAAAGGCACGGCGTCCAACGCCATGGTCCTGTTCCTGGCCATCAATACCTCCAGCGTCACCATTTTACCGACCGGCGTGATCGCCCTTCGCGCCGCCGCCGGTTCCGTCGATCCGGCCGGCATCCTGCCGACGACGCTGTTCGCCACCATCTGCTCGACTACGGTGGCCATCATCGTCGCCAAGCTGTGCCAGAATTATTGGCCGGTGCCGTCGGCGGCCGTGGCCCCGCCGCCGGCCCCGTCGGTTGCCAGGGCCGATTGGCAGATGGTGGCGGCGGGCGGTGACGATAGGCAGGACGACGAACCGCCGGCCTTCCCCGCCGAGGCCGTAGAGGCCGACGGGGGCTATCCGGTCTGGGTGTCGTGGCTGGCCCTGGGCGGGATCGCCGCCCTGATCCCGTTGATGGTCCTTTACGGCCGCGCCATCGCGCCGTGGATCATTCCGGGATTGATGGTCGGGCTTTTGGGGTTCGGGGCGGTGCGCCGGGTCAACGTCTACGAAGCCTTCGTCGAAGGCGCCAAGAGCGGGTTCCAGGTGGCGCTCAGGATCATTCCCTACCTGGTGGCGATTCTGGTCGCCGTGGCCATGTTCCGGTCGTCCGGCGCCATGGACATGCTGGTCGGGCCGTTGGGCGCCGTCACCAGCCTCGTCGGTCTTCCGGCCGATGCCTTGCCGATGGCGCTGTTGAGGCCGCTCAGCGGCTCCGGCGCCTACGGGGTGCTGGCCTCGATCATTCAGAACCCGGCCATCGGCCCGGACAGCTATACCGGCTACCTGGTGTCCACCTTCCAGGGATCGACGGAGACGACGTTTTATGTGCTTGCCGTTTATTTCGGCGCCGTCGGAATCCGCCGCATCCGTCACGCCCTGGTCGCCGCGTTGGCGGCCGACGTCGCCGGGATCGCCGGCGCCGTCGCCATCGTGTCCTACCTTTACGGGGCTTGAGGGTGCCCCCTGCCGATACGTCCCTGTCCCCCGGGCGTGGCATTACCTTCACCATCCTCGGCGGGGCCCTGTTGACCACCAACGATGCCGTGCTGAAGTGGCTGACCAGCGATTATCCGGTCGGCCAATTGATGTTCATCCGCGGCCTTTTCGTGTTCCTGCCGGTTATGCTGATCGCCTGGCGGGCCGGGGGCTTCGGCCTTATCCGCGTCCATTCGTTCCGCAACCAGTCCCTTCGTGCCGGTTTCGCCTTCACCAGCGGCTTTTTGTTCATCACCGGGATCAGCTTCCTGCCGTTGGCCGATGCCCTCGCCATTACCTTCGCCGGGCCGCTGTTCGTCACCGCCCTGGCGTCGCCGATGCTGGGCGAACACGTGGGCTGGCGCCGTTGGAGCGCGGTCCTGGTTGGGTTCGCCGGGGTCGTGGTGATGCTGCGGCCGGGCGCCGAGGCGGTGCAGTGGGCGGCCCTGTTTCCCCTCGGGGCGAGCCTGGCGGGCGCCTTGCGCGACCTGACGACTCGCAAGATGGCGGGACAAGAGACGTCGGTGTCGATCATGTGTTTTTCCACCGCCGTCATTGTCCTGGCCGGGCTTTGCACATGGCCGTTCGGCTGGGCGCCGCTGGTGCTCGAGGACTTAGGCCTGATGGCGCTCAGCGGCATGCTGGTGGGCGGCGCCCATTTCCTGCTGATCGAGCGTTTCCAGTGGGCCGAGGCGGCGCTATTGGCGCCGTTCAAGTACACCAACATGATCTGGGCGGTCCTTTTGGGGTTCGTCATCTGGGGCGACCTGCCCGATGCCTGGACCCTTGCCGGGGCCGCCTTCGTGATCGCCTGCGGGCTTTACATCATTCGCCGCGAGAGCCGGCCCAAAAACCCCGCCGGTTGAGCGCCAGCCGTGCAAACGTGAAGGAAGCGCGAGCAACCGTCTCTTGACGCCGGGGGGCGGCCGGGGGTACGAACAGGTTCCCGTTGATCCCCGGTATCAGGACTTGGCGGCGGCCCGGGGGAGGGGGGCAAGGCCCCGCCCCCCGGCCCCCTTTGCAAAGGCTTTTTTCCGGCTATCTCCTGAAAATATCCTGGGGCAGGGCCTTTTGCAGGGTTTCCCGGGCCCGGATCGCCTTTTCGTCGCCCAGGTTGGCGGAACGGTCGATCCACATGAACGCCTGCAGGTCGTCCTTTTCCACGCCTTTGCCTTCGTAATACAAGAAACCGAGGTTGTATTGGGCGGCGGCGTGATCCTGCTCGCCGGCTTTCTGGAACCAATTTGCGGAAATGGCATAGTCCTGTCTCACCCCCTGGCCCAGGTAGCTCATGATGCCGAGGTTGTATTGAGCCCCGGCGTGGCCTTTCCGGGCCGCCTGGCGGAACCATTGGGCGGCTTTCTTGAAATCCTTATCGACGCCGATTCCCTTGTAAAACAAAAGCCCGCGCTTGTGGTCCTGGTCGGCGGTGGGGTCTTTGCCGGGGACCGGTTTCCGGGCCACAGACAAAGGCCGCTTGGCGGCGGCCAGGGCTGTCTGTTGGGCCGCTTGCCGGGCGGTCTTGGCGGGCGTTTTTTTCGGCCCCGGTTTCGACGTCGACTTGGGCGCTGGCTTGACCATCGGCTTGGCGGTCGGTTTTGCTGCCGGCTTCGGTTCCGTTTTCGCCATTGGCTTCGGCGGCGGTTCCGCCATCGTTGGCCGCGGCGCCGGTTCCGGCGCCGATTGAAGGACCGGGGGCGGCGGGGGCGGGGTCAATGACGGTGACGATGACGGCGAAGCGGCTTCGCCGCCGGTCTCAGGGACGGCGGGGGCCTTGGCCGTTTCCCGGGTCGGAGGCGGGAGGGGGGCCGCCGGCGGTGACGACGCCCCTTGGCGCACTGCCGGCGGCAGGTCCATCACCACCTTCGGCGTTGACCCGGATTTGGCCGATCCGAAAAGATCGGAAGAGAGCGATTCCAGGCCGCTCAGGGAATTGCCCACGTACCTGGACAGGGTCATGCTGATGCCTTGCTTGGCCTGGAGGATTTCGTCCTTGTAATCGCTTAAACCCGGGGTCCCTTCAAGGACGGAGGAAAGGGTCTCGTCGCCGACCAGCAGGGCAACGGCGGGAACCGCCAGAATGACCACCACGGCCAACGCCGCGAGAATTTTTATGATCCGCTTTGCCATGGCCCCCTGAAGACAGAATACCGAGGATGATTAAACACCGCCCCAGGCCCGTTGCATAGGGCTAGGCTTTTACCTTTTCCAGCGCCGCCCGGCGGAGGCCCGAAAGCGTCGCCTGGGGCAGGATGGCCTCGGGGTCGATGCGAATCTCGATCACCGCCGGCTTGCCGGAGTCCAGCGCGGCCTCGAAGGCGGGAGCGAATTCGTCGGTTTTTTCAACCACCGCGCCATAGGCCCCATAAGCCTGGGCCAGGGCGGCGAAGTCCGGATTGACCAGGTCGGTGCCGGTAATCCGGCCCGGGTAATCCTTTTCCTGGTGCATGCGGATGGTCCCGTACATGGAGTTGTTGCCGACCAGGACGATGAAATTGACCTTGTATTGGACGGCGGTCGCCAGTTCCTGTCCGGTCATCAGGAAATCGCCGTCGCCGGTGAAGGCGACGACGGTGCGTTCGGGATGGCACAACTTGGCCGCCACCGCCGCCGGCAGGCCGTAGCCCATGGAGCCGCTGGTCGGGCCCAGGAGGGTGCCGAAACGCCGATAGCGGTAGAAACGGTTGACCCAGACGCAGAAATTGCCGGCCCCGTTGCACAGGATGGCATCGTCATCCAGCCGCTCGTTGAGCCAGGCCAGGATCTCGCCCATCTGCACCGGGCCCGGAATCTCCGGCGGTTCGGTCCAGGCCAGGTAATCGGCGCGGGCGGACTTCGTCCATTCCCCCCATCCGGGCTTTACCGGCTTCAAGGTCCGGGCGGCGGCGGCAAACGCCTTCATGCCGGCGTTGATGGCCAGCGCCGGCTGATAGACCCGGCCCAGGTCCCCGGCCCCCGGATGGACGTGGACCAGGGTCTGTTTCGGCACCGGGATATCGATGAGGGAATAACCGCCGGTGGACATTTCGCCCAACCGGGTGCCGACGACCAGAAGAAAATCCGATTCCCGGACCCGCTGGTGCAGTTTCGGATTGGGGCCGGAACCCAGATCGCCGGCGTAATTGTCATGGTTGTTGTCGAACCGGTCCTGACAACGGAAGGTGACGGCGACGGGCAGGTCGTTGGCCTCGGCCATGGCCCGGATGCTGTCGCAGGCGTCCTGGTCCCAGCCGGCGCCGCCGAGGATCATCAACGGACGTTTGGCCTCCCCGAGCAATTTCCGCAGGGTCTCCATGTCTTCGGCGCCGGGGTGGGGCTGGATTTCGGCCGCCGGGGCGATGTCCGCCGGCGCGGCGCGGGCGCGGAGCATGTCTTCCGGCAACACCAGGACCACCGGTCCGGGGCGGCCCGAAATGGCCAGTTGAAAGGCGCGGTTGATGTATTCGGAAACCCGGGCCTCGTCGTCGATCTGGCCGACCCATTTGGCCATCTCGCCATACATGCGGCGGTAGTCGATTTCCTGAAACGCTTCGCGCTCCGAATGGCCGCGGGGCACCTGTCCGATCAGCAACACCAACGGCGTCGAATCCTGGAACGCCACATGAATGCCGCTCGACGCATTGGTGGCGCCGGGGGCGCGGGTGACGAAGCATACTCCCGGACGCCCGGTCAGCTTGCCGTGGGCGTCGGCCATCATCGCCGCGCCGCCTTCCTGGCGGCAGACGACGAGCTGGATTTCCGGGACGTCGTGAAAGGCGTCGAGGGCCGCCAGGTAGCTTTCGCCGGGGACGCAATAGACCCGATCGACGCCGTTGGCCCTGAGGCCCTCGACCAGGATCTGCCCGCCCGTCTTCAGGTTGTCCTTGGCCGCCATTTTTGCTTCCTTTTCGGCCTCAAAGCCCCGGAAACGTAAGCCTTATAAGAAAAATTCAAAGTGAGACAGTACCGGCGATCCAGTGGGCGTGGTCGAATAGAAGCGGCTTACTGACCCGCCAAGTAGAGTTCAAAAAAGATATCTTCGGCTTCCTCGATCGTCTTAGAGTCAGCTTTATTGCCCTCTAGATGGTCCTTTAGCTCTTTCCATGATTTAGCGTCCGGTAGGGTGGAATCATCTAGGGCATCATACACAAAATATTTGCTTTGGTTCTCGTTCCACTGACGCGACCGCAGAAAAGCCTTGAACTTATGCTCGCTCATGTCCTGGGCCTCCTAATACCTTCCGCTAAGCATACGGGGACGATAACCGATTCCGTCCCAGTGAACACCCATCACGTTGAGTTTCCGGGGAGTTTCCCGATTTTTTCGCCCCGTGTGACCGCCGTCACAGCGCATTTGATAAAAATATCAGATAATCTCCCTGATATTCGCTTCACTCTCTCCTTCACCGGGCCTCCACGGCCCGGTTTTTTTTGTCTTTGTTTCCGTTTTCGCCGTTCCCAAAGCCTTTTTGGCGCCATGACTCAGGCCGCCCTTCCGTGGTAGAATCCGCCCCAGGACGGCAAGGCCTTTGTTGCCGTCGGGGAGGGTTGGACATGCCGGAAGTCATGAACGGCGCCAATGTTGATGGTCGAGCGGCCGGCCAGGGCCGTTCCGCGCCGACGGTCATCGATATCGACCGCATCGAGGAGCGGGTTGAAAAATCGCTGGTCCACAAGGTCCGCAAACTGGTCGAGGATTTTCCCGAACGGGCCTTGGAAGTCATCCGCGCCTGGATGGCCGAAGGCGCCTGAAGGACGCGGCGCACTGGACTTTAGGATGTTATTGCCCGCCCGGATATGGCGCGCTAGGGTCCGCCGATGACCGAACGCACCGGACCGCTATCGCGTTTTACCGTCCTTGACCTTACCCGGGTGCGCTCCGGGCCGACGGCGGTGCGCCAGTTTGCCGACTGGGGCGCCAACGTCATCAAGATCGAGGCGCCGGAAAAGATCGACCCTTCGAAAGGCATGGGCGGGGCCCGCGACGGGCCGGATTTCCAGAACATCCACCGCAACAAGCGCGGCATCACGCTCAACCTGAAGCACCCGGACGGGCTCGCCGTGTTCAAGCGTTTGGTCGAAAAGGCCGACGTGGTGGTCGAAAACTTCCGTCCCGACGTCAAGAACCGGCTCGGCATCGATTATGAAAGCCTGAAGGCCATCAACCCCGGTATCGTGCTCGCCAGCATCTCCGGCTTCGGCCAGGACGGCCCCTACGCCAACCGCCCCGGTTTCGACCAGATCGCCCAGGGCATGGGCGGCCTGATGTCGATCACCGGGCTGCCGGGGCAAGGGCCGGTGCGCGCCGGCATTCCCATCGCCGACCTCACCGCCGGGCTGTATGCGGCGCTGGGCACCCTGATCGCGCTGCTGGAGCGCGAGGAAACCGGCCACGGCCAATGGGTGCAGTCGTCGCTGCTGAGCTCGCAGATCGCGATGCTCGATTTCCAGGCCGCCCGCTGGCTGATGAAGGGCGAGGTGGCGTCGCAGGCCGGCAACAACCATCCGACGTCCATCCCCACCGGCGTCTTCAAGACCGCCGACGGCCATATCAACATCGCGGCGTCCGGCGACGCCATATGGGAACGTTTGTGCAAGGTGCTGGACGTTCCGGATATGGCCGAAAACCCGGATTTCGCCACCGGCGCCGACCGGTCCGAGAACCGCGACGCCATCAACGCCGGGATCGAGAAGCGCACGGTCGGCAAAACCAGCGCCGAATGGATCGACCTGTTGAACGAAGCCGGCATTCCCTGCGGGCCCATCTATTCCATCGACCAGGTGTTCGATGACGAACAGGTCAAGCATATCGGCATGGAGCATCCCGTGGAGCACCCCGAGCTCGGTAAGTTCAACGTCCTCGGTCAGGCGATAACATTGAGCCGCCACAAGCCGCGTACCGGCGTGGCGACGCCGAATCGCGGCCAGCACACCGACGAGGTGCTGGCCGAGTTCGGGTTCGGGGCCGAAGAGATCGCCGACCTTCGCAACCGCGAGATCATTTGACCGTGGACGGCAAAACAGACGCCGAGGTGGCCGCCGATCTGACCGACGCCGGAACCTTCCGCCATTGGACCAAGGTCAGCTTAAGGTTTTCCGACGAGGACAACATGGGCCACATCAACAACGTCGCCTATGCGGCCTATGTGGAACAGGCCCGGGTGGCCTTCATCGATGCGTTCCTGAAATCCCAGGGCGGCGGCGACATCGACTATATCCTGGCCCACGTCCACATCGATTTCCACAACGAGATGCACTTCCCGGGCACCGTCGACATCGGCGCCCGGCTGATCCGCCTCGGCACCAAATCCATCACCACCGGCTACGGCCTGTTCAAGGATGGGAAAAACGTCGCCACGGCGGGCAGCGTCAACGTCTTTTTCGACACTAAAAACGGCAAGACCATCCCCCTTCCCGACAACCTTCGGTCCATCCTCGGGAAGGAACTGGCCGACCGTTAGCGGCACAGGGAATTGAGCGAAATTTGTTGATCCCCGGTCCTAGTGCAGCTTCGGCGCCTTGTAGTAGTCCGAGCGGCTGGCCGACGGCACCCGGATCTCGATGATCGAGCGGTCGCGGAAGATGATCAGCGGCACCTCGATCCCGGCTTCGCCCAGGGACCAGATATTGCGGAGCATGTCGGCCATGCTGGTCACCGGGGTTCCATCCACCTCCAGCACCAGGTCGCCTCTCTCGATCCCGGCCTGTTCCGCCGGGCCGCCGTTCCATAGCCCGGCGACGACGACCTTGCCGACGGCTTCGGCGGTAAACATGCCGAGCCACGGCCGGCCCGGCCTTTGTGCCCGCCCCGTCGACACCAGGTCGTCGAGGATCGGCTCCAGCAGGTCGATGGGCACCACCATGTTGCCGTCCAGCGAATCCTGGCCGAGGACGGCTTCCTGGACGAACAGCGAGCCGATGCCGCGCAGCGTCCCGTCGGAACCGATCAACGCGCCGCCGCCCCAGAAGGGATGCGGCGGGGTGGTGAAAATGGCATCGTCCAACAGGTATTCCCAGTAACCGGCGAACTCGCGGATCGAGACGACCTGGGTCTTCAGCGCCTGGGCGCGGCCGCCGGCACCGGCGAAGATCACCGGCTCGCCCTCGCTGAGTTCGCCGGACCGGCCGATTTCCATGACCGGCTGGCTGATGGGCTCCAGCGCCTGCACGAGGCCGAACCCGGTTTCCTGATCATAGCCCAAGGCATCGCCGGGGATGGCCCGGCCGGTGGAATCGATCATCCAGATCGAGACCGCCTCGATGATCAGGTAGCCGATGGTCAATATCAGGCCGCCGTCGCGGATGACGACGCCATGGCCGCGGCGTTCGGTGCCCAGCGTCGCCGCCGTGAAGGCATCGTCGGGAATCTCGGTGCGGATCGATACCATCGCCGACAGGGTCCGTTCCAGGTCGAAGGGAACCTTCGCCGGGTCGGGCTGCATGTCGGGGCGGATTTCGGGTGTCGGCTCGTCCATCGGGACAATTGTTAAACACCCAGGCATGGAAGGGAAGGGGAATGCCGGTGTTTTCCCGGCGGGTCTTTTTATATGGTCAGGTTGAAGGAGATGCTGACGCGTTGTTCCTTGCATTGGCTGGGCTTGACACTGTGTTTCAGGAAACTGCGGAACATCAGCATCAGGCCGTCCTTCGGCTGGATGGGCGCCGCCGTCATGTTGAGCTCGTTCATTTCCGTGTACGGTGGATTGAACATGGTGTCCGCGTAAGGTGAATGGAGAAGAAACTCGCCGCACCCTTCCGGGGCCTTGACGTAATAGTTGCCGCTGAGAACGTGGTTGCCGTGGACGTGGGCTTCCTGTGAATCCGAGGGCCCGTAAACGTTGAGCCAGCATTCGTTCAAAATCAGCGGCTGCTTCCGGAGGTCGAACTTCATGACCTTGGCGAACTTGGTGGCCTCGCGCATGATGATGTCGCGCAACGGTTCGAATTCCTCGTACTCAAGAAGGATCTTGGGGCTGTTGATGGTCGTATAGACCGTGCACGCCCAACTGTCGGGCTTGGTGTTGGGCTCGGTCGCCTGAACTTTCTCGACCCCGGCCATGAACATCTTATTCAATTCCTCGGCCCCGTTGATCTCGCTGACCTGAAGGAAGCTGGGAAAAAAGCTGAAGATCTCTGACTTCTGGGTCATGGGCGGCTCCGGGGATGGGGTGCGGGGATTGTTAAACACCCGGGCCGGGAAGGGAAGGGGGATGTGAAAAGAACGTCCCCTCTAATCATATTTGGGCTGGGACAGGGTGAGGACCTTCTCGGCCACCGTGTAGTCCTGGCAAGCGTATATGCGTGACGCTTTCTCGTTTCCAGACAGATCAATGTTTGTCTTGTCTTTTGCGGGGTCTATTCCGAGCATAAGTTTGACAGCAGAAACCAAATCCCAAGTGTAGTGCTTGGCAAGCCACGTCTGGACGAATGATTTGTCAGAACCTCCTAAAAATTTTACGACCATCCGCCCTCCTTGGCTTGGTCAATTGGTTCAACTGTCCTTCACGTATAAATGGGAGAGATCGAGGCTGGGATATTCGATCTTTTGCAGATCGTCGTTCAGAACCTTGGGCGAATACCCTGTCCCGTAGGTCGAGGGGACCGATCCATCAGAATGTCCCATGAGAGCATTTTGCCGACTGTCCTCGATCCCAGCGTTCCTTAGACCGTCCTTGAAATTGTGTCTGAACGAGTGGAAAGAGGTCTTCGCTGTCTTGACCTCCACTTGCTTCAGATAACGACCAAACCATTTCGAGAAATTGTGGCTGAAGTATCCGTTGGCTCCGACCTTGATCTCGGAGAAGATGCGACCTTGTGGCGTCTTTTTTCGTTGGCCCTCGACATAATCCAGAAAGCCCATCTTAACCAATTCAGGATGGATCGGAATTGCCCGTTGGCTGGTTGCGGTCTTCAGGTTCTTGTCGTCATCTTCTCCCTTGCTGACTTCAAAAAAGGAGATGTCGTCTTCCTGCCTCACGTCCGAAACCAGCAACTGGACAATTTCGCCAAGCCGCATCCCCGTGAACAGCCCGATGACAGGCACCCAAAACTTTCCATCCTTTATCAGTGCCTCTCCTGGACTCGATCTCCGGTTTGCGGACCGGTGTCCGGTATATTGGGGCGACTGAAAAAGCTTGATCAACTGATCCTTGGAAAAGGGGTGTCTGGCATCTTGCTGATTAACTTTTCCCATTACTTTGATTTTTTGGGCAGGGTTCGAGGCGATCTCTCCTTCGTCTTCGCACCAACCCAGAAACCATTTCACGCAGCCGAAGTATTTGCGTGTTGTTCCAACGTTCAGCTTCGGTTTATCACCAGCCTTCTGACTAATTTCCCGAAGGCTCATACCCTTAAATTCTTTGGACTTGGTGAAGTTCGCTGGCAATTTGCTCAGTGCGTTCCGGAAATCCCGGCAATCGTCAACCGTCACGCCCTTGATTTTCTTTTCTGGCCCAACGAAATCAGCAAACCAACCAAGGATGCGTTTGTTCTCGTCTAAGGTCTTCGGAACCCAATCATGATCGCTCTTGAGGTCGCAGTATCCGTTTATCACGGATGAAACGGTAGAGGCGGAAGGTGACGATTTATCTCCTGGCACAGGGGGCAATCCAGGAAACTGCACTCCTTTGAAAAGAGGATCGATAGGCTCCGTGTTCTCGTAATCACCCTGCAACATAGCCCCAAGAATACGGCTCTGTTCGGACCTAGCTCGTAATATGCCGTTGCAGATAATTTCAAATTCTTCGTTACCCTTACGCGGAATCCTGTAGCCGTTTGTCGTCAGTAATTCCTCAGCGTCAAGCAGGGTGGCATTGTCATAATCCCGTTTTCCGATCCGTTTTTTGAAGTCAATTTGATTAGACTGCAAATCATCGATTTCGAAAGTGATATCGATGTCGGGGTCGTCGGGTATCATTACTGCAAGTTCCTCCGCTTTCGAAAGAAGTCCTTCGAAGTATCCTCGCAGCAGGGCGTCAATCTTGTCCTTCGTCAGGTCTGGCATCCTTGCCACCCGAAACATTAGTTTTTCGAACCGATTACTAATCTCCCTACAACATATCCTAGCCGTGAACTCATCCCGAGTCCTCAAGGAAACCTTGATCTCCTTTCGCTGGAACCGCTCCACCAAATGCGTGGGGATGGCTCGCCGGAAATAGAATATTCGGCCCCGCTTGCACAGATAATCGACCCCGAAAATACGCAAAAACAGCCTCCTTGCTGTACCAGTTTCTGTACCAGTACTGGAAGCAAGCCAGTTTCTGCGAAATTAGCCCCTTGATAATGCTTGGATTTCAGGAAAGTTGGCGTCCCCTACGGGACTCGAACCCGTGTTTTCGGCGTGAGAGGCCGATGTCCTAGGCCGCTAGACGAAGGGGACGTCCGGGGCTTGAACGGCCAGTGTTACCCAAGCGCCGGCTGGCGGCAAGTCCCTCAACCGGCGGCGTGGCCCTTGGCGGCGTCGATCAACCGGTCGACCTCTTCGGCGGTGGTGGCGAAGGCGCAGACCAGGCGGATGACGTTTTCGCCGCCGCGTTCGTAGAACTGAAAGCCGTCGGCCTTGAGCCCCTCGATGATCGCCGCCGTCAGGCGCGGGAACACGATGTTGGCCTCCACCGGACGGGTCAACGCGACGCCGTCGATGGCCGCCAGCCCGTCGGCCATGCGGGTTGCCATGGCGTTGGCGTGGGCGGCGTTCCTGAGCCACAAGTCATCGGTGACATAGGCGTCCCACTGCACCGCCAGAAACCGCATCTTCGAAAACAAATGCCCGCCGCGCTTGCGCCGGTAGCCGAAATCCCGGGCCAGTTCCTTGTCGAACAGCACTAC
>JADFNT010000181.1 GCA_022563215.1 Pseudomonadota bacterium | reverse complement strand
GGTGCAGGCCCCTGGGGGCGCAACTATATAAAGACCATCAAGGGTCTAAAGGGCATCACCCTTTCCCGCCTCGCCAGCCGCAACCCGGAAAGCGCACGCCTTGTCGGTCCCGGATGCGAAATCAGCAATGATTGGCGAGTGCTTATAAAGGCCGGCGACCTGGACGGCGTTATCGTCGCCACCCCCCCGGCGCGGCATGCGGAGATGACCCTGGCCGCCGTGGACCGGGGCTTGCCGGTCCTGGTGGAAAAGCCCCTGACCCTCGATGTCGGCGAGGCAGAGGCGGTCCTGGACCGGGCCCGGTCGAAAGGCGCCATCGTCCTCGTCGATCATATTCATTTGTATAGCGCCGCCTGGGAGGCCCTGAAACGCGAAGGTGTCCGGCTTGGCCCAGTACGCACCATTGCCGCCAAGGCCGGCCGGTGGGGAATTTTCCGGCCCGGTACACCGGTGCTCTGGGACTGGGGCAGTCACTACGCCGCCATGTGCATAAACCTTTTGGGACGCGTCCCCGAAAACGTCCGTGCCCGGCGTATCGAATCGCGCGAGGTCGAAGACGCCAATGAGAAGAAAAAGGGAGAGGTGCTGGAACTCGAGCTTGATTTTGGAGATGCCGCCGCCTCGATCACCATTGGAAACCTGTTTTCCGAAAAAATACAGCTCTTTAGCGTTGCCTTCGATGGCGGTGAACTGATCTATGACGACTGTGCCGAGGAAAAGCTCATCCTTAACCCTGCTCCGGGAGATCCAGGTCAGCCCTTGGCCTTAAGCCCCGGCCTGCCGCTGGAGCGCGCCGTCTTCGCCTTCGCCGCCGCCATTGCCCTGGGCTCGCCCGATGTGGATGATTTGGAACTGGGCCTTGACGTGGTGCGAACGCTGGCCCGGCTCGAGGAGACGCTCATCCCCGGCGAATAAACGGTTTTCCCTTTCATACCATTGAGCGTTCCGAAGCGCCCCCCGGAAAAACCGCCGCAGGGCGCTTTTTTTTGTTGGCCGGGCGGGTTCCCTATAAACTCCCTTTATGAACTGGACCCTCTTCGCGGCCGTTGTTGTCATTGTCTTCGTGGCCTCTTTCGCGGGCACCGGACTGATTCTCCGGCTGCTGAAATCCCAGGCCATCCTGGACCATCCCAACGAACGATCGAGCCACGTGACGCCGACGCCGAAAGGCGGCGGTATCGCCGTCGTCGCCGCCGTTCTCGCCGGGTGGGTGGGAATTTCCTGGGACACGCCGGCGGCCGCCATATCGCTTTCCGTCGCCGCCGCCGCGCTGGCCCTGGCGGCGCTTTCCTGGTTCGACGACCTAAAGGGTTTGAGCCCCCTTTGGCGGCTTTTGGGACAAGGCGCGGCGGTGGCCTTCGTGTTGTCGTCCACGGCGTCGGTCAAGCCCTTCTTCGGCGGCCTGCTGCCGGGGGCGCTTGACGGGTTGGCGGCGGGATTGTTGTGGCTGTGGTTCATCAACCTGTTCAATTTCATGGACGGCATCGACGGCCTGGCGGGCGTCGAAACGGCGGCCCTCGGCCTCGGCATCGCCCTGGTCGCGGCGGCGGCCGGGATGTCGCCGGCATTCGTCATCTACGGCCTGGCGCTGTTGGCCGGCGCCCTGGGATTCCTTTGGTGGAACTGGCACCCGGCACGGATTTTCCTCGGCGACGTCGGCAGCGTGCCGTTGGGGTTCCTGATCGGATGGCTGCTTTTGGTATTGGCCAAAAACGGCCACTGGCAGGCGGCGCTTATACTGCCTCTCTATTTCCTTGCCGACGCCACCATCACCCTGGTCCGGCGGGCGCTTCGCGGGGAAAAAGTCTGGCAGGCGCACCGGGAACATTTCTACCAGCAGGCCGTGAGGCGGGGCTTGAGCCACGCCGACGTCGTCCGCCATGTGCTTGCCCTTAACCTGGTCCTGGTGCTGCTGGCGGTCGCCGCGGCGGCGGGCTGGGGCTGGGTGTCCTTGATCGGTGCGGTGATCGCCGTTTCGTGGCTGCTGTTCTTTCTCGGCGGCGGCAACGCCGAAAAACCGCAACCGTAAAGGCGGCCTTCGTGAACATCCTGTTCCTGACCGAAAACTTCCCTCCGGAAACCAACGCCGCCGCGACCCGGGTTTACGAGCGCGCGTGCTATTGGGTGAAGTGGGGACACCGGGTTACCATCATCACCCAGGCGCCCAATTTTCCCGAAGGACGCCTTTTGCAAGGTTACAAAAACCGCTGGCGGCAGGTGGAGGAAATTTCCGCAATCCGGGTCGTCCGGGTCAAGACCTACATTTCTCCCAACCGCGGCGTCGTCCGCCGGACGCTGGATTTCCTGAGCTTCATGGTGACCGGGTTCTGGGCCGGGCTGTCGGGGCCGAAACCGGACGTCGTCGCCGCCACCTCGCCCCAGTTCTTCGCCGCCGTCGCCGGCCACCTGGTCGCTTTGGTCCGCCGGGTGCCTTTCGTGTTCGAGTTGGGCGACCTGTGGCCGGCCTCCATTGCCGCCGTCGGCGCGGTCAAGTCGAACCTGGCTCTCAGCCTGATCGAAAAGCTGGAGCTCCACCTCTACCGGCGGTCCGAAGCCGTTGTCGCGCTGACGGTTGCCTTCAAGGAAAATCTCGTGGGGCGCGGCATCGCGGCCGAAAAGATCGCCGTCGTCCCCAACGGCGTCGACCCCTGGCGTTACGGTCCCGCCGACAAGGACAGGGACCTGGCCCGGGAATGGGGCCTCGGGGAAAGTTTCGTCGTCGGGTACGTGGGCACCCACGGCATGGCCCATGCGCTGACCAACGTGCTCGATGCCGCCGAAAGGCTCAAAGAACGGGACGACATCCGTTTCCTCCTTGCCGGCGCCGGAGCCGAACGGGACCGGTTGATCGCGGATGCCGAAAGACGGGGCCTCGAAAACGTCGTCTTCATGCCCATGCAGCCCAAGGACGCGATGGGGAAAGTCTGGAGCCTTTGCGACGTGGCGCTGGTGCACCTGAAAAACGACCCCGTCTTTGCCGGCGTCATCCCGTCGAAGATCTTCGAGGCCATGGCCTCGGGCGTGCCGGTGCTGTTGGCGGCGCCGGAAGGGGAAGCCAGCCGCATCATCGCCGAAGACGGCGCCGGTCTGCATGTCGCGCCCGAAGACCCTGCGGCCCTGGCCGATGCGGTGTTGGAACTCGAAGGCGACCCAGCCCGGTGCAAGGCGATGGCCGAGAAGGGCCTTTTGGCCGCCCCCACCCACAGCCGCGAGGACCAGGCCCGTCATATGGCGCAGGTGCTGGAACTGGCCGCCGCCGGGCGCGGCGCGGAAGCGTCGGCGCTGGCGCCGCAAAAATCGGAGTCGCCGGCGCCTGTGAAAACGGAGTCGCCATGATGCGGGTCCTGGTCACCGGCGCCACCGGCTTCGTCGGCCGCCACGTTTGCCAGGCGCTGATTGGTGCCGGTCATGAGGTTTCCGCCGCCGTGCGGCGCCCCGACCACCCGGACATCCCGCCGGGAGCGTCTTATCACGTGGTTCCAGATATCGGTCCCGAAACCGAGTGGGGAAAGGCCCTTTCGGGGATCGATGCCGTGGTCCATCTGGCGGCACGGGTCCATGTCATCGACGAAACCCTTCCCGATCCGTTGTTCGAATACTGCCGCGTCAACGCCGACGGCACGGCGTGCCTGGCCAAGGCGGCGGCGGGCGCGGGCGTCCGGCGGTTCGTCTTTGTCAGCACCGTCAAGGTCATGGGTGAGCGCACTGCCGCGCGGCCGTTCGTCGAAACCGACACCCCCGAACCCGAAGACGCCTACGGGCTGTCGAAATGGGCGGCGGAAAAGGCGTTGCTGGAAGCCGCCGGAAATGGGCCGCTGGAGCCGGTTATTTTGAGGCCACCGTTAATCTATGGGCCCGGCGTCGGCGGGAATTTCCTGTCCCTGCTGAAGCTATGCCAAAAAGCGCCGCCGCTGCCCCTGATGACCGTCAACAACCGCCGCAGTTTCCTCTACGTCGGCAATCTGGCCGATGCCGTTCTTCGATGCCTGAACCCCGACAACGAGGCGGCGGGGCAGACATATTTCATCCGCGACGGCGAGGATCTGTCGACGCCGGCGCTGATCCGCCATGTCGCCCGGGCTCTGGGCCGTCCGGCACTGCTTTTTCCGGCGCCAAAAAGTCTTATCCGGCTGGCCGGGCTGTTGACGGGAAAATCCGAAGCCGTCCGCAGGATGCTTGACAGCCTGCAAATGGATGACGAAAAAATCCGCCGCCAACTGGGATGGACGCCGTCCTGGGACGTGGTACAAGGACTGAAGGAAACGGCTGTCTGGTTTACATCGGTAAAAAGAGTATAACGGTGCCAACTTCCGATGAAATTCACCGATAAAATTTCCCCCCGCGGCCTCGTCGCCTACGCCCACGATATCGCCATGGCGGGGTTGTCGTTCGCGTTAGCCCTTTACCTCAGGCTCGGCGACGACATCACCCTTTACAACCTGGATCCGTTGATTCAGGGCGGGATC
>JADFNT010000004.1 GCA_022563215.1 Pseudomonadota bacterium | reverse complement strand
CTACCTCGCTTCACGGTGGGCTGGAGGCTGGACCGCAGGTCGACCGGTGCCGCTCGATAGCTGGGGACCCGCCGGGCGAACAGAGGACATGGGTACGGCTTATGCCATCGACCATTTCCTGAAGGCTAATAACTGGGACAAAACGACACGCGAATTCCTGATTACGCCTGTCCCGGGCCGAATCACCGTTCACGAATTCGATTACAAGGGAATCAACGAGATCGTTTATCAGGAAAACGGTGTGACGATCCGCTCGATACCGGCCATTCATGCCGGCGATGGCCCTGTCAGTTTCATACTCGAATATGCGGGGCTCAAGGTCGTATTCGGTGGCGACACGTCACCGAACAAGTGGTTTGTCGAACACGCCAAAGATGCAGATCTCGTCATCCACGAGGCCTTCAATCCGCCGGTAATATTCGCGACACTTGGCAATCAGCCACCGCAGCTTGCGTGGCGAGCCTGTTGTGCGTTCCATACTTCCGGCCCGGCTTTCGGCAAAATCATGAGTACGATCAAGCCCCGTCACGCCGTCGCCTATCACGCTTTGCTCGACCAGGGGACTCAGCAATACAACCTCTATTACGACAGTATCCGGGCAACCTATGATGGTCCGCTGTCCATTGCGAGCGACCTGATGGTCTGGAACCTCAGCAAGGACCAGATCACGGAACGCCTGGCCGAATTCGTTGCCCGCCGTCGGCAGGCTGTCGAGGTAATGGCAACTGGCGAGCTTCACCGTCTTCAGGTTCATCTCGGCCGAGGTGCCGCCGATGACCACGGCCAGGTGATAGGGCGGGCAGGCCGCGGTGCCCAGCGTGCGCACCTTTTCGTCCAGGAACCGGAGCAGGCTTTCGGGGTTCAAAAGCGCCTTGGTCTCCTGGTAGAGGAAGGTCTTGTTGGCCGAACCTCCTCCCTTGGCGATGAACAGGAACTTATAGGCATCCCCCTCGTCGGCGTAGATTTCGATCTGCGCCGGCAGGTTATTGCCGGTGTTGGCTTCGGTGAACAGGTCCAAGGGCGCTACCTGGCTGTAGCGCAGGTTGGTCTCGGTGAAGGTCTTGAGCACCCCTTCCGACAGCGCTGCCTCGTCGCCGCCGCCGGTCCATACGTTGGCGCCCTTGTGGCCCATGATAATAGCGGTGCCGGTGTCCTGACACATGGGCAGCACGCCGCCGGCGGCGATGTTGGCGTTTTTCAGCAAATCCAGGGCGACGAAGCGGTCGTTGTCCGACGCTTCCGGGTCATCGAGGATCATCGCCAGTTGGTCCAGGTGCCGGGGCCTGAGAAGGTGCGAGATGTCCTTGAACGCCTCCGCCGTCAACAGGGTCAGGGCTTGGGTGTCGACCTTCAGCACCGTTTCGCCCTCGAAGGTGGCGGTCGAAACGTGGTCGCCGGTCAGCTTGCGCCACGGCGTATCCTCGGCGCCCCCATTTTCACCCAGGGGGAACATCGGGTGATGAACGTAGTCGCTCATGGTTTTTCCCTCCCGCCCCTATAAATAGCGCCAAGCGGCAACCGTTCAAGCCGGGAGCAAAGGGCTGCCCGGCCCTGGGCGTACAGTGGGCGTTCAGTTTTTCTTGCGGAATGCGTCGAGCGCGATGACTTCGCCCGTTCCCTTGCCGCCCGTGGACGGGGGCAGGTCCTGTTCGATGTTCAGGTCGGCCGTGTCGAGGTCGAAGTTCTGGGCCGCCGATGGGTCCAGCTCGATCTCCCCTTCCGGTTCGCCGGCCATCTTCAGTTGCAGGCCGAAGTTCACCGACGGGTCGGCGAAGGAAACCACCGCGGCGAAGGGAATGCGGAGCCTTTCGGGCTTGCCGTTGAAGCGCAGCGTTACCCAAAGGGCATCCTCGTTGATGACCAGATCCTCGAACTGGTGCTGCAGGACGATGGTCATTTCCTCCGGGTTCTCGGCCTTCAGGTAGCTGGGGATTTCGATGCCGTCGGCGTCGGTGCGGTAGGTGATGTAGAAATGGTGATCGCCCGGCAGGCCGTTTTCGGCGGCGAAATCAAGAGTGCGCCGGATGACGCCGCGCAGCGCATCCTCGATCCATGTGTCATAACGGAGCGGATCGTCTGTCATGGCTTTCCTTTTAGCGCGTCACGGAAGGTTAAGCCAGCACTGAAAAGCCGAAAAAAACCCTAAACCGGCGAGAGATACAGGCGCCAAGGGCGAGGGCGGGAAAGGCAAAAATAAAGTGGGAGGCTTCTGTTGCCAGGCGCCTCCCGAACCCCGCCCCCGGATGCTAGGTCCAGGGGACTTAAAATCGGATCATCCGACCGCGTTAAGCGGCAAGACGAGCCTGAGCATAGTTATCATTAGCAACTATTGCTTTTGGCCCGATAACGGCGGTGCCATGCCGAGCGAAAATTCAACCTTTATCACGCACGTCGATCCTATTTCGCCCCCGCGAATTCCCTCCCGATTGGGTGGGAGGGAAAGGAATTGGTGGAGGCGCCGGGTACTGCCCCCGGGTCCGTAACGCTTATTCCGTCAAACGTTTATCGCCATAGCCGGTAAACCGGCACCCCTAATATAGTGATTTAAGGGGTGTTTTCGCAAGGGCGGGCGGTGTGAGGCCCGGATCAAAGGGGATTCAAGAGGGTTCGAGGGGGCTTTGCCCCGGCGCCGGCTCGGGGTAAAATCAGCGATTCCCCGGTTTCGGGGGCGTGTAACGGACCTTTCATGAAGCAATACCTTGACCTGCTCCGTCATATCCGGACCGAAGGCGTCTTCAAGGGCGACCGCACCGGCACCGGCACCGAGAGCATCTTCGGCTATCAGATGCGGTTCGACCTGGGCGCCGGCTTCCCGCTGTTGACGACCAAGAAGCTGCACCTGAAATCCATCATCCACGAGCTTTTGTGGTTTCTCGCCGGCGACACCAACGTCAAGGCCCTGAACGACGCGGGCGTCACCATCTGGGACGATTGGGCCGACGAGAACGGCGAATTGGGCCCCGTCTACGGCCATCAGTGGCGCTCATGGCCGGCAACCGACGGCCGCGGCATCGACCAGATCGCGGGGGTTGTCGATTCGATCAAAACCGACCCCAATTCGCGGCGCCACATCGTCAGCGCCTGGAACCCGGCCGATGTCGAAAAGATGGCGCTGCCGCCGTGCCACTGCCTGTTTCAGTTCTATGTCCTCGACGGCCACCTGTCGTGCCAGCTCTACCAGCGCAGCGCCGACGTGTTCCTGGGCGTGCCGTTCAACATCGCGTCCTATGCATTGCTGACGATAATGGTGGCCCAGGTGACGGACTTGCAGCCCGGCGACTTCGTCCACACCTTCGGCGACGCGCATCTCTACGCCAACCACATCGAACAGGCCGACATCCAGCTTTCCCGCCAGCCGCTGGCGCTGCCGACCATGACCCTCAACGCGCAAGTCACCGACATCTTCGGCTTTACCTATGACGATTTCACGCTCGAAGGCTACGAGCCCCACCCCCATATCGCGGCGCCGATCGCCGTTTGAGGCGGGCGGCTTCTCCATGCGCTTGTCCCTGATCGTCGCCATGGCCGAAAACCGGACCATCGGGCGCGACGGCGGCATGGCGTGGCATATCTCCGAAGACCTGAAGTTCTTCAAGCGGGTGACCATGGGCCACCCGGTGATCATGGGCCGCAAGACCTATCAGTCCATCGGCGCCGCGCTGCCGGGGCGGACCAACATCGTCGTCACCCGCGACAAGGACTTCGAGGCCGCCGACGCCGACGTCGTCCATGACCTGGACCAGGCGTTGACCAAGGCCAAGGCGACCGAAGGGCTTTGGAGTCCGGACGGCGGTAGGGAAGAAATTTTCGTCATCGGCGGCGCCGATATCTACGGCCAGGCTTTGCCAAAGGCTCAGCGCATCTACATGACCGAGGTCCACCAGGAGCTTCCGGGCGACGCCTTCTTCCCCGAACTGGCCGAAGGCGAGTGGAAGGAAACCGACCGCCAGGACCGCGACCCCGAAACCCCCGGCGGCCCGGCCTACAGTTTCGTGATTCTCGACAGGGTGGGCGGCTAGTACTTCGGCGCCGCTTCCATCATCGGCGCGTCTTTTTCCGGCTCGCCTATTTTTTCCGGCTCGCCTATTTCGCCCATGGCCCCGGGGGCATCGGGGGCGGCTTTGGCCATCGGGGCGGGCGGCTTCGGCGTCTCCGGGACGCCAAAACAGTCGATGGATATCCACCATTCCCGCTGATAGGGTTTCAGCGCGCTCAGGCGCACCTTGCCGTCTTTCTTGGCTTCCGGCCCTGGTTCGGCGCCGTCGACCATGCCGACGACGATGGTGGTGACACAGATAGCGTCGTTCCCGGACAGCGCGAAGACCTCGCGCCCGTGCGTCGATTTTTCGGAAAAGCGTCCGGTTTCGGCGTTTTCCGTCCAGCCGCCGGCGTTCAGCGCCGCCATCACCTTTTTGCGCATGTCGGTCAACGACCCAATGCCGAAACCTTCCATGTGGACCCCGGTGCCCATGGTCAACAGCCGGCACACCTGGCCTTCGATGTTGTTGTCGTTTTTGGGGAATTCGACCTCGAAGCGGCGGAAACCGGGGCCGAAGGGCAGGCGTTGTTCGAGCGCCAGGCAGACCCGCTTGCAGTCCTCGGGCGCCAACGGCTTGGCTTGTTCGGCCGCCGCCGTGGCGGCCATGAGGACGGCGACGGCCGCCGATGCCCCGAAGCCCGTCACAATGCGGCGAAGATTCGCAATCATGGTCCGAATGGTAGGCGAAAATCACCCGCCACCCAAGCGGGCCGTGAGCCCGCGGCCGGTCTGGCGGGATGCCCGGGGCCGGTCAGGCGGGATGAAAGCGGCTACTGAATGACGATTTTCGGCCCTGAGGTGGCCTCGTCCGACAGGGGATGCTCGATCTTTTCCCACACCTTGTCGGCGATGGCGCGGTAAGCCTTGGCGTGTTCGCTTTCCGGTTCCGAGACGACGATCGGCCGGCCGCCGTCGGAGGTCTCGCGGATGATGATATCGAGGGGGATTTCACCGAGGAAATCTATACCCAGGCGCTCGGCCTCGATCCTGGCGCCGCCATGGCTGAAAATTTCCGAGCGTTCGCCGCATTTGGGGCAGTTGAAGTAGCTCATGTTCTCGATCAGGCCGAGCACCGGCACGCCGACCTTGCGGAACATGTTTAGCCCCTTGCGGGCGTCCATGAGGGCGATGTCCTGCGGCGTCGAGACGATGATCGCGCCGGTCAGGGGCACCCGCTGGGCGATGGTCAACTGGGCGTCGCCGGTGCCGGGCGGCATGTCGATGACCATCACGTCCAACTCGCCCCAACTGACGTCGCGCATCATCTGCTCCAAGGCCGATTGCACCATCGGCCCGCGCCAGATCATCGGCGTGTCCTCTTCGACCAGGAAGCCCATGGACATCACCTTGATGCCGTAATTCTCCATGGCGTCGAGCGTCGTGCCGTCGGACGAGGACGGCTGTCCGGTAATGCCCATCATCCGGGGCAACGACGGCCCGTAGATATCGGCGTCCAAAAGCCCGGTCTTGTGCCCGGCGGCGGCCAGCCCCAGGGCCAGGTTGACGGCGGTGGTCGATTTGCCGACCCCGCCCTTGCCGCTGGCCACGGCGACGATGGAAGCGACGCCCGGCATCAACGCCGCCGTCGGTCCGCCGGGGGCGCCGCCGTGGTCCACAGGCGGCGGCCCACCCGGGGACGGCGGTGGCGGTCCCTGGCCGGGCCCCTGGGCCGGCAGGTCGGCGGTCAGCACCACCGTCGCCGAGATCACGCCGCTCAGGTCATGGACGGCTTCCTCGGCTTCCTTGCGCAAGGGTTCCAGCCCGGCGCCCTTGTCCTGATCGACCTCGATGGCGAAGGCGACGTGCCCATCCTTGGTCTGCAGGCCCTTGATCATGCCGGCGCTGACGATGTCCTTGCCGCTGTCCGGGTCGATCACTTCCTTGAGAGAATCGAGAATTTGTTGTTCGCTAACCCCTGCCATCCTTGAAATCTCCGCGTCATAAACATATCTATCCGGCCCTTGCCCATCGTCTGCATTGCGAAGGGACCGGTGCTGCCTTATAAGGCAACGAAGTCCGTACTAGGAAGTAACCCACGAAACCGAAATTACAAGGTTTCATATTCATTGGATTGTAAATAAGGGATGGATAATCATGCCGTGGAAAACACCAGGCGGCGGAGACGGCCAAGGCCCTTGGGGCGGCGGCGGGCCATCGGGCCCCACACCCCCCAACATCGAGGAGATGCTGCGCCGGGGCCAGGACCGCTTTAAAAAGTTTCTGCCGTCGGGCTGCGGCAGCGTGCGGGGGCTTGTCCTGATCGTGCTGGTGGTGGCCGCGCTTTGGGCCGGCAGCGGCTTTTATAGGGTGCAGCCGGGCGAGCAGGGCGTCGAGCTGTTGTTCGGCAAGTTCATCAAGCTGACGTCGCCGGGCCTGAATTATTGGTTGCCGCCGCCCTTCGGCGAGGTGCTGAAACCCAATGTCGAGCGCACCAACACCATCACCATCGGTTTTAGGGAGGCCGGCGAAGGCACCCGCGGCGCCGGAAACCGCGAGGTGCCGCAGGAAAGCCTGATGCTGACCGGCGACCAGAACATCATCGACATCAATTTCGTCGTCCAGTGGCGGATCAAAAACGCGGCGGACTACCTGTTCAACATCCGCGATCCCGATGCGACGATGAAAATCGCCGCCGAAAGCGCGATGCGGGAAATCATCGGCCAGACGACGCTGGACGACGCCACCACCGGCAAGCGCCAGCAGGTGCAGCAGAGATCGAAGAAGTTGTTGCAGCAGATTCTCGATGTTTACGGCGCCGGCGTTTCCATCGTCGAGGTTCAGCTTCAAAAGGCCGATCCGCCGGCCCAGGTCATCGACGCCTTCCACGACGTGCAGCGCGCGCGCCAGGACCAGGAACGCTCCGTCAATGAGGCGCTGACCTATAAGAACGACATCGTGCCCAAGGCCAAGGGCAAGGCCCAGACGATGATCCAGGCGGCGATCGCCTATAAGGTACGGGTCACCAAGGAAGCCGAAGGCGAAGCCAAGCGGTTCCTGTCGGTCTACGAGACCTATAAAGGCGCCAAGGAAGTGACCATCCGGCGCCTGTTCCTGGAACGCATGCAGGAAGTGTTTAAGAAGTCCGAGAAGGTGATCATCGACAAGGGCCAGGGCGGCACCGGGGTCGTCCCCTACCTGGCGCTGCCGGAGTTGCGGAAACGCCAGGGAGGGGCAAGCCAATGAAGAAACCCGTCCTCGCCGTTATCGGCCTGATTGTCGTCGCTCTCGGCGTTACCGCCTATGCCTCGCTGTTTACCGTTCACCAGACGCAGCAGGCGCTGATCCTGCAACTGGGCAACCCGATCCGGATGGTGTCGGAGCCGGGCCTGAGTTACAAATTGCCCTTCATTCAGAACGTCGAATATTACGACCGCCGCATCCTCGATCTCGACCCGCCGGTGCAGGAAGTGATCCTGTTCGACCAGAAACGCATCAACGTCGATGCCTTCGCGCGTTACAAGATCGTCGATCCGCTGGAATTCCGCAAAAGGGCGGTCACCAACCAGAACTTCCGCCAGGTCTTCGGAAACCGGCTGAACGCCGCCATCCGGGCCGAGATCGGCAAGATTCTGCTGTCCGACATGCTGACCGAAAAGCGGGCCCAGGTGATGGATATCATCTCCCGGCAGATGAAGAGCCAGGCCGCCGAGTTCGGCACCGAGGTCATCGACGTGCGCATCGGCCGCACCGACCTGCCCGAGGCCACGGCCCAGGCGGTCTATAACCGCATGCGGTCGGACCGTGTCGCGTCGGCGGCGAAGCTTCGCGCCGAAGGCGAGGAGCAGAAGCTGAAGATTCAGGCCGTCGCCGACAAGGAACGCACCATCATCATCGCCGAGGCCCAGCGCCAATCCGAAATCCTGCGCGGCGAGGGCGAGGGCGAGCGCAACCGGATTCTCGGCGAGGCCTTCGGCCAGGACCCGGAATTCTTCGATTTCTACCGGTCCATGGAAGCCTACGGCGAGGCCTTTGGTGAGGGCACGACGATGGTGCTGAGCCCGGATTCGGAATTCTTCCGCTTCTTCGGCACCGTCAAGAAAAAGAAATAAAGCCGCCCGGCCGGCCAGGGCCCCGGACGGGCGGCAATGGTTGATCTGATCACCGCCCTCGGTCTTGCCATCACCATCGAGGGAATCGCCTATGCGCTATTTCCCGATGCAATGAAGAAAATGATGGCCCGGGTGTTGACCCTGCCGTCCGCCAACATCCGGGCCGCCGGATTGGCGGCGGCGGCAGCCGGGATTTTCATCTTGTGGCTGGTCCGCGGGTGAAATGCCCCGCCATTGCCCAAAAGCGGCCATCGTTCGACCACAATTTAATCCATTAGTCGGCCCCGCCGCGCTGGAATTGGGCGGCCCAGAGGATTACATTTCAGGGTGTGGAAACACGCTCCGGCCCGACTTCAAAAGGAAACGACAAAACATGATTAGCATTGCCCCCGTCCTGGCCCCCGTACAGGCCCCCGCCATGGCTCCCGTCCGACCGCGCTGGAATTGGTTCCTGGCCCCCGTTCTGGCTTTGGCCCTGATAGCGGTTTCGGGCGCCGCCAACGCCCAGACGGCGCCGGACAGCTTCGCCGACCTGGCCGAGAAACTGCTGCCGTCGGTGGTCAACATCTCGACCACCCAGGTCATCGAAGGCCGCCCCGGCATGGAATTGCCGAAGCTTCCGCCGGGCTCCCCGTTCGAGGATTTCTTCAAGGAGTTCTTCGATCGCAACCATCCGGATCAACGTTCGCGCCGGGCGACGTCGCTGGGGTCCGGGTTCATCGTCGGTGCCGAGGGCTACGTGGTCACCAACAACCACGTTATCCAGGACGCCGACGAGATCACCGTCATCCTGCACGACAACACGCGGCTCAAGGCCGAACTGGTCGGCCGCGACAAAAAGACCGATATCGCGGTTCTTAAGGTCAAGCCCCAATCCAAGCTTACGGCGGTGAAGTTCGGCGATTCCGATTCCGCCCGGGTCGGCGATTGGGTGATGGCCATCGGCAACCCCTTCGGCCTTGGCGGCACCGTGACCGCCGGCATCATTTCGGCCCGCGGCCGCGACATCAACGCCGGCCCCTATGACGATTTCATCCAGACCGACGCGTCGATCAACCGCGGCAATTCGGGCGGCCCGATGTTCAATCTGAAGGGACGGGTGATCGGCATCAACACCGCCATCTTCTCGCCCTCGGGCGGCAGCGTCGGCATCGGTTTCGCCATTCCGGCGTCGGTCGCCAGCCCGGTGATCAAGCAACTGATCAAGCACGGCCAGGTGCGCCGCGGCTGGCTTGGCGTTCACATCCAGGCGGTGACCGATGAAATCGCCGAGACCCTGGGCCTGAAGGAAGCCTCGGGCGCCCTGGTCGCCAGCATTATTCCCGACGGGCCGGCGGAAAAGGCGAAGATGAAGGCCGGCGACGTCATCCTCAAGTTCGACGGCAGGGAAGTCAGCAAAATGCGCCGCCTGCCGCGCATCGTCGCCGACACCGAGGTCGGCAAGTCCGTGGACATCGAGGTCTGGCGCGACAACAAGAAGGTCACGCTCAAGGCCAAGGTCGAGGAACTCGGCGAAACGGCGGCCGAAGTCGCGGCCAAGACCCCCGGATCCAGGAAAGGAAGAGAAAGCACCATCGACGCCCTGGGGCTCCGGCTTTCCTCCATCACGCCGAAGCTCAAGAGCAAGTATTCGCTGGACAAGGATCTCAAGGGCGTCGTCGTCACCAAGGTCACGGAGAGCGGCCCGGCGGCGGAAAAGGGCATCCGCCCCGGCGACGTGATCATCGAAATCAGCCAGCAAGAGGTTACCGAACCCGCCGATATCGCGAAAAAGGTCGCCGAGGCCGAAGAGGCCGGCCGAAAATCGGTTTTACTGCTGCTGGACGGGGGCCAGGGAGGGCTGCGCTTCGTCGCCATCCGTATCGCCAAGGGTTAGTGAGGACTCGCCGGGCCCTGGATGTCCCCCGGGGGCGTCCCTCTGGGCGTCCGTTTTTTATCTGCTGAATTCGTCCCGCCGGTATCCCTGCATGTATAACGCCGCCGTCAGGCCGCACGCTTCGATGCGCGCCCGGGCGGCCTCCCTGGCGACCGGCTTGCCCCGGCAGGCGACGCCCAGCCCGGCGGCCCGGATCATCGGCGCGTCGTTGGCGCCGTCGCCGATGGCCAGCGTCCGGGCAAGGGGGATTTGGCGTTCGGCGGACAGACCCGTCAGTGCCTCGAGCTTGGCCTCGGGACCGAGGATGGGCTCGAGGACGCGCCCCGTCAGGCGGCCGTCGGCGATCTCGAACCGGTTGCTCCTGGTTTCGTCGAATCCGGCCATGGCCGCCACCCGCTCGGTGAAAAACCCGAACCCCCCCGACACCAGGACCGTATGGGCGCCGTTCCCGGCCATCGTCCTGACCAGGGTTTCGGCGCCATGACTCAACGTCACCTGGGCCAGGGTTTCCTCGAGCGCCCCTTGCTCAAGCCCCTCCAGCATCGCCACGCGCTCCTTCAACGCCTCGGCGAAAGCCGATCTCGCCCCGCATGGCGCGTTCGGTGATGGCGGCGGTGTCTTCCTTGCGGCCGGCCCGCGCCGCCAGCTCGTCCAGGGTTTCGGTGGTGATGATGGTGCAATCCATGTCGGCGACGAGAAGCGATTTCCGCCGCCCGGCGGCGGGCTGCGCCAACAGGTCCACCGCCGCCCCCGGCAGGGCCTCGCGCACGGCCGGTTCCGCGGCTTGCGGATCGGCGCCGGAAAAAGGGATATCGCAAGCTTCGCCCGGCGAAAGCCAGTCCGGTTCGCCCGCTTCAACGCCCATAACCTTGAGCGCCCCGGCAACAGAGGCGACAATGGTTTCATCCAGGCCGCCGGCCGGGGCGATCAGGGTCAGGACGGTTTCCACAGGAGGACTCACTCGCCGCCATTTATGAGTCCATGACCTAAGGTTGGGTCCAAATGAATCGAAAGATTGCCGGGACAGTGACCGATTCAAACCCCGTTGTCATCATCGCCGGGCCGACGGCCAGCGGCAAATCGGCCCTGGCGCTCGATGTCGCCCGGGAATTTTCCGGCACCGTCATCAACGCCGACAGCATGCAGGTGTACGAGGACTTATCCGTGCTGACGGCGCGCCCCGGCGAAGGGTCGAACGCGGCGGTCCCGCACCGGCTGTTCGGGGTGCTGCCGGCCTCGGTTGCGTGTTCGGCCGGGCGCTGGCTGAAGATGGCGGCGGGGGAAATCGAGGCCGCCTGGGGCGATGGCCGGCTGCCGGTGATGGTTGGCGGCACCGGGCTTTATCTCAAGGTTCTCACCGAAGGGCTGGCCGAAATTCCCGACATTGCCGACGAATTCAACGTGCACGCGAACGATCTTTATGACCGGCTCGGCGGCGAGGCGTTCAAGGCCGAACTGGCGAAGCTCGACCCGGTGGCCGCGAAAAGCCTTCCCGCCGGCGATAGCCAGCGCCTGAAAAGGGCGATGGCGGTGGTCCGTGCCACGGGCCGGCGGCTGGCCGATTGGCAGGGCGAACAGGCCGAAGGCCCGGCCGTCGCCGCCCGCTTCGCCACTATTGCCCTGACCCCTGCCCGTGAAGACCTGTACGCCGCCATCGACGCCCGCTTCGACGCGATGATCGCGGAAGGCGCCGTGGACGAGGTCAAGGCGCTGATGGCGCGGCGGCTCGATCCCGGTCTGCCGGCGATGAAGGCGCTGGGGGTGCCGGAGCTGGGCCGCCATTTGGCCGGCCAAACGACCCTGGAAGACGCCGCCCTGGCCGCCAAGCAGGCGACCCGCAACTTCGCCAAGCGGCAACTGACGTGGCTGCGCAACCAGGTCGCCGCCGATTGCGTCATCGAGGCGGCCTACGGCCCCGAGGGCCGGGACAAGGCGTTTTTATTCGTTAGTGAGTTTTTGGCCGCGGGGGGCTAATCCCTCCCCTTCCTTCCAGGCTTCGCCGCTCATCGGTCGTGGTCTTCCAATCCCTGGCGCAGGCTCTCGAAATGGGCGGCCATGGCGTTTTCGGCCGCCCCCGGGTCGCCGGCGGCGATGGCGTCGTAAACCGGCTGGTGGTCGGCCTGCAGCCCGGTCCAGTCCTCCGGGCCGGGCAGGTCCGTGAACCCGGTTTCGTGGAACCGGCCGAGCAAATCCAAGATCACCTGCTCCAGGACCGGGTTGCCCGACGCCCGGGCGATGGCGGAATGGAAGTCGAGATTGACGTCGCCGCGCCGGTAGGCCTCCGGGGTCATGGTTTCAAGCATCCTCAGCGGACGGCCGATAGCCGCCAACTGGCCGCGCGAGGCATTGGCCGCCGCCAGCCCCGCCGCCTTGACCTCGACCGCCTCGCGGGCCTGCCAGATGTTCAGCAGCGTTTCACGGCTGTCGGTCAGGCGCAGGCCGCGAAACTCGGCCGGGTGGGGAATGCGTTCGGCCCGAAGGTAGCGCCCGCCGCCGGGCCGGGATTCGACGATGCCCTGCATCTCCAGCGCCCGGAAGGCTTCGCGCAATACCGGGCGGCTGACCCGCCACTTTTTCTGCAGGGCGCGCTCGGTCGGGAAGCGGTCGCCGTTGGTTAATTGTCCGTTCTGCACCAGGGCGGCGATCTGTTCGATGATGGTCTCGTAAAGACGCACGCTTCGGACCGGCGTGAAAGCGTCGTCCGGGGAAATCGGCGCCGCTGTCTTCATCGAAAAACCTCAAAAGTAAGTTAACTGGGTAGCCCAATTTTGGAGAAGGTTGCCCTGCGGTTTCCCGGTTGTCAAATGGGATTTGGGGTTTCGGGGGAATTAAAGTCTGGAAAAAGGCCCTTTTACGGGGAATTTTTTGGCCTATACGCAATAATTGGAAAGGTTTTAAGCAATAATCTTTCTAAATGTTCTGATTCTCTGTTGACCCGGTGTCCGCAAGCCATTAGGTTGCCGCCCTGTCCGTTCCCCAGGGGAAGGGCGGTAATAGAAGACAAAAGCCGAATTAAAGACAAAAGGACAAGGGCGATGGCAAACGAACAAATGAACGGTTCGGAAATCCTCCTGAAATGCCTGGTCGATCAGGACGTGACGGAGATTTTCGGCTATCCGGGCGGCGCCGTACTGCCGATCTATGACGCCATTTTCAATCAGAACGCGCTGCGCCACATCCTGGTCCGCCAGGAAGCCGGCGCCGTGCACGCGGCCGAGGGCTACGCGCGCTCCACCGGCAAGGTCGGCGTGGTGCTGGTGACGTCCGGTCCCGGCGCCACCAACGTGGTGACCGGGCTCACCGACGCGCTGATGGATTCCATCCCCATCGTCTGCCTGACTGGCCAGGTGCCGACGCACCTGATCGGCAACGACGCCTTCCAGGAGGCCGACACCACCGGCATCACCCGTCCGTGTACCAAGCACAACTACCTGGTCAAGACCGTCGACGACCTGGCCCGCACGGTGCACGAGGCCTTCCACGTCGCCCGAAGCGGTCGCCCCGGCCCGGTGGTGGTCGACCTGCCCAAGGACGTGGTGCAGGCCCCCGGCGTCTATACGCCGCCGAACAAGGTCAAGCTCAAGCGTTACAATCCCCAGGTCAAGGGCGACCTGAAGGCGATCAAGCAGGCGGTGGAATTGTTGGCCCAGGCCAAGAAGCCGGTCTTCTATTGCGGCGGCGGCGTCATCAATTCCGGTCCCGCGGCGTCGCAGTTGTTGACCCAGTTCGTGCGCCTGACGGGCTATCCGTGCACGCTGACGCTGATGGGGCTGGGCGCGTATCCGGCTTCCGACCCGCAATTCCTGGGCATGCTGGGCATGCACGGCACCTACGAGGCCAACCTGGCGATGCACGATTGCGACGTCATGATATGCGTCGGCGCCCGCTTCGACGACCGGATCACCGGCAAGCTTGACGAATTTTCGCCGGGCTCGAAGAAAATCCACATCGACATCGACCCTTCCTCCATCAACAAGAACGTGCGCGTCGACGTGCCGATCATCGGCGACGTCGCCCACGTGCTCGAGGACATGATCAAGATCTGGAAATCGGAACAGGCCAAGCCCGACCAGAAGGCGTTGAAGGCGTGGTGGAAGCAGATCGACGAATGGCGGGCCAAGGACTGCCTGAAGTACACGCAAAAGGGCGACGTCATCAAACCCCAGTACGCCATCCAGCGCCTCTACGAGGCGACCAAAAACCTTGAAGACGTTTTCATCACCACCGAGGTCGGCCAGCACCAGATGTGGGCGGCCCAGTTCTACGGCTTCGAGGAGCCGAACCGGTGGATGACATCGGGCGGCCTCGGCACCATGGGCTACGGCCTGCCGGCGGCCATGGGCGTGCAGGTGGCCCACCCGGACGCGCTGGTCATCGACATCGCCGGCGAGGCCTCGATCCTGATGAACATTCAGGAGATGTCGACCGTCGCCCAGTACCGCCTGCCGGTGAAGATCTTCATCCTCAACAACGAATACATGGGCATGGTGCGCCAATGGCAGGAACTGCTGTACGAAGGCCGTTACGCGGAAAGCTACATGGAGAGCCTTCCGGATTTCGTCAAGCTGGCCGAAAGCTTCGGCGCCGTGGGGCTGAGGGCCGAAAAGCCCGGCGATGTGGATGGGCTCATAAAAGAGATGCTGGCCATCGACAAGGCGGTGATCGCCGATGTCATGATCGACAAGACGGAAAACTGTTTCCCCATGATCCCGGCGGGAGCGGCGCACCACGAAATGCTGTTGGGGCCCGGCGACGAAGCCGAAAAGCCGACCTCCGAGGACGGCATGGTCCTGGTCTGACCGGCCTCGCCCCGGACCTTAAGGGCGCGCTCAACGAAAACCTGGGACAGGAAAAACGTGACACCAAAGTCCGAAATCGAAAACAGCCACACCATCGCCGTCCTGGTGGACAACGAGCCCGGCGTGCTGGCCAGGGTCATCGGCCTCTTTGCGGGCCGCGGCTACAACATCGAAAGCCTGACCGTGGCCGAAGTCGCCGCCGGCGAGAATCTGTCCAGGATCACCATCGTCACCTCGGGCACGCCGATGATCATCGAACAGATCAAGGCGCAGTTGGACCGGCTGGTCCCGGTTCACAAGGTCAGCGACCTGACCATGGATGGCCCGGCGGTGGAACGCGAACTGGCCTTGGTGAAGGTCGCGTCCAGCGGCGATAAAAGGGTTGAGTCCCTGAGAATCGCCGATATCTTCCGGGCCCGGGTGTTGGACAGCACCAATGATTCCTTTGTCTTCGAAATCGTCGGCGATACGGGCAAGCTGAACGCCTTTATCGAGCTCATGGAGCCCTTGGGGCTGGTCGATGTTTCGCGGACCGGTGTCGTCGCCATCGCCCGGGGCACTGGGGCGCTGTAAGATATGGAATTCTGAACGAGAGGGACCCATCATGCAGGTTTACTATGATCGAGACGCCGACGTCAGCCTGATAAAAGCCAAGAAAATCGCCGTCATCGGTTACGGAAGCCAGGGCCATGCGCATGCGCTGAACCTGCGCGACAGCGGCGTCAAGGACGTCTGCGTCGCGCTTCGCGAAGACTCAAGCTCCATCAAGAAGGCCGAGGCCGAGAAGCTCAAGGTGATGACGTCCGCCGAGGCCGCCAAATGGGCCGACGTGGTCATGGTGCTGAGCCCCGATGAAGGCCATGCCCGGCTCTATAACGACCACCTCAAGGATAATTTGAAAAAAGGCGCGGCGCTGGCCTTCGCCCACGGGCTGTCCATCCACTTCCGCCTGATCGAGCCCCGCGACGATCTCGACATCTTCATGGTCGCGCCCAAGGGCCCCGGCCATACGGTGCGCTCCGAATACCAGCGCGGCGCCGGCGTGCCGATGCTGCTGGCGGTCAACCAGGACGCCACCGGCAACGCCCACGACATCGGCCTCGCCTATGCGTCGGCCATCGGCGGCGGGCGGGCCGGGATCATCGGCACCACCTTTCGCGAGGAATGCGAGACCGACCTGTTCGGCGAGCAAGCGGTGCTCTGCGGCGGCCTGACGTCGCTGATCCAGGCCGCCTACGATACCCTCATGGAGGCCGGCTACGCGCCCGAAATGGCCTATTTCGAATGCGTCCACGAGGTCAAGCTGATCGTCGATTTGATCTACGAGGGCGGCATCGCCAACATGCGCTATTCGATCTCCAACACCGCCGAATACGGCGATTACTGTTCCGGCCCCCGGATCATCGACGAAAGCGTCAAGGCCCGCATGAAAGAAGTCCTGGACGACATCCAGTCGGGCCGCTTCACCAGCCAGTGGATGAGCGAATGCGCCGCCGGCCAGCCGAGCTTCAAGGCCATGCGCCGCCGCGCCGCCGAAAACCCGCTCGAAGAGGTGGGCGAGAAGCTGCGCGCCATGATGCCGTGGATCTCCGAAAACGCGCTGGTCGACAAGTCGAAGAACTAAAGCTCCCGGCCGAAACCCGAAACGGCGAAAAGGCGGGGGAGACCCCGCCTTTTTCGCGCTTGGCGGCCATGGTCCCGATCCTTGATTATTTTGCCCCGACGCCGGCGCCCGCCCGGCATCGGGCTTTATATTTCAGGCGCTTAAGCCCGGAATTGTCATTTTGTTCTTAACCCTTCCAAGGTTTCGTGATAAGACGGGCTGGAGACCGGATGAATAGGTTTCCGAACCACCAGCGGATGGCCATGTTGAAC